>DASRZD010000394.1:0-7194 GCA_035686805.1 Armatimonadota bacterium | reverse complement strand
CATATCGTGCTGGTTAGGCGTAACGGAAAGTCTATTTGGTGCTCTCAGTCATACCCTGATCTCCGCGGAACGACCATGAAAACCATCCTCGAATGGATACCCGAGAAGACTGTCCCCGGTTACTCTATGCAGGTGAAGCATTCCCCGCCGATGGAGGCCAAGCTCACGATGCGGTTGGAGGACGACTCTACCGTGGAGGCTGAATTCCTGTTTCTCGCCCTTGACAGCGACGATGACGTGCGGAAGCTGAAGTCCCTCGAATTGACTGGCGTATGGATCAATGAAGCTGGGGAAATCCCGTTCAGCATTTTCAAGATGGCCAGAGGCCGGACGATGCGGTACCCGTCCCCGCGGCTCGGTGGCTACAACTGGACTGGCGTGATCATGGACACGAACCCTCCGACGGATGATAGCTGGTGGTACGAGATATTTGAGACTGAGCGGCCGAAAGGGTACGAATCATGGCAGCAACCGCCTGCCCTGGTGAAGGGCGGCGAGGAGAAGGGGAAGGTGATCTATGTCCCGAATAACGGGAATTACGGGGTTGCCGCGGCTGAGAACGTCCAAAATCACAATGAAGGCTTCAATTACTGGCTGAACCTGATAGGCGGCTCCGACGAGGAGTGGATCAAGGTATTCGTCATGGGGCAGTATGGGAACTCCATGGGCGGTCGACCGATCTATACAGGGTATCGGGACGACGTCCACTGCCCGAAAGAGGAGATCGAGCCACTGCGAGGGATACCGCTTCTGCTTGGCTGGGATGCCTCCGGGCTCACGCCGGCTGTGGTATTCTGCCAGATATCACCGCGCGGCCAGCTTCTGGTGATCGATGAGATCTGCACAGGATTGACGAAGAACGTGATCAAGAAGATGATGCTCCCGCCGGACCGGTACTTCGAGGATATGGATATCAGGTCACTGGCAAGGGATATCGTGAAGCCGTACCTTGTGAACCGATACACGGGTATGCCATTCACATCGATAGGAGACCCGGCAGGCGCCCAGCGATCGCCCACAGACTCGTCTACGTGCCTCCAGGAGCTTGCTGAGGCCGGCATCCCCACAGAGGGCGCCATGACAAACCTGTTCTTCGCCAGGCGCCGTGCCGTAATCGGGTATATCGAGCGAATGGTGAACGGGGAGCCCGGTATTCTCGTATCGAGACGATGCAAGATTCTCCGAAAAGGCTTCCAAGGAGCATACCGATTCCGGCAGAAACGGTTCACGGCAGGTGAGGTCACGGCTGACGAGGCCGAGAAGAACTTCTCCAGTCATCCCCATGACGGATTGCAGTACGTCGCGGTCCACGTCGAGAAGGGCGGAGGCTCCAAGGACGGCCATCGCAACGTGTCCAGCCAACGGCGGCCAGAGATCCGCAGGCACAATATGAATGCCTTCACATAGGCAGCGCAAACTAAACTCAACGCTGAGCCCTATCAGCATTGAGAAATAGTGTAACGAAACGCTACGCTCCTGAAGTTGTTTATTCTCACCACCGGGAAAATCCTTGACCGTTCGGTCTCAAACGTGCTAAAGTCCATAGGCAAGTGAGCAAAACTGTATCATAACGCTACAGTTGTAGCGAAATAGGACACATTTTCACTATGCCTGACTCAGTCTACGGACAGCTAAGCTCTCCTGGTGTATCTTCCGGAGGTTCTGGCCTCGTAAAAGTCCTCAATAACGCGCAGCTAGACGAGAGAAACGCCCAGATAAAGGCTGCCGAGGCCGTTCCAGACGCTCAGTCAGAAGAGGGTATTGACCAGATCGGCGCCCTTATCCGCAATGTTTTCCAGCAGAACGAGAGTCATCGTTCCGAATCAGGGGTTGACGACAAGCTCATTGAGGCTCTTCGCCAGAGGGATAGCGAGTACGACCCCAAGAAGGCGGCAGACATCGAGGAGGCCGGCGGATCCTCTGTATTCATGGGGATCACTGAGCTGAAGTGCCGGGCGGCTGAATCATGGGTGCTCGACGTGCTGTCCTCGGACCGCGGCCGGCCATGGGCACTGAAGACGAGCGAGGAGCCCGTTGTATCCCCGGAGGTTCAGGAGCAGATCGTAAAGGAGACAATCGCTCAGGTTCAGCAGCGACAGCAAGAGGGCGCTCAGCTAACCCAGCAGGATATCTTCGATATGTCCGCCCAGATGGCCGAGATGGCGGAAGAGAATCTGAAACAGGAAGCCGACGACCGCGCTGAGGGTATGGAAAAGAAGATCGCGGAGCAATTTGACGCCGGCGGCTACAACGATGCCTTCACGGACGTAGTGAGCAACCTGGTAACGCTCAAGGCCGGGATCATGAAGGGGCCGATAATCCGACGGAGAGACAAGCTGGTATGGAAAAAGGTCCGCGGCAAGACCAAGGCCGTAAAGAAGACCGTGATATTCCATGACTGGGAATCCGTTAATCCGCTCGACATGTACCCCTCGAAGTACGCTGTCGGAATAAACGACGGTGACCTGATAGAGCGCGAGAGATTTATGCGGAGGGATCTTGCGGGACTCAAGGGCATTGAGGGCTACGATGACGAAGCGATCGATGCGGCCCTCCTTGAATACGGGAAGGGCGGTCTCCGTAATTGGACGAATCTGGACGAGACCAGACTGCAGCTTGAGGACAAGGGTTACTCACAGGACCCGGCGCCGAAGGATTCGATCGAGGCACTCGAATACTGGGGCAGCGTTCAGGGCGATATGCTGATAGAGCGCGGAATAGCGCGAGATCCTGACGGCGAGCCGATAAATCCGACACAGGAATACGACATCAACGCCATTCTCGTAGGCAAGTTCGTGATCTACCTGCAATTCAACCCAGACATCCTTGGTCGCCGACCGTACTCAAAGATGGGCTGGGCGAGAGTGCCTGGATCATGGTGGTATAAAGGCGTGCCGGAGCTCATGAAGGACCTCCAGACGATCTGCAACGCCACCGTGAGAGCGCTTGTCGATAACGAATCCATAGCGGCAGGCCCCCAGATCACGTACACCGATATCAACCGCCTTCCAGCCGGCGAACCTGTTGATCAGATCTACCCGCGCCAGATAAGGACTTTTACGAACAACTCGCAGAGCAACCTTCCGCCGGTAATGTTCGACCAGATCCCATCGATTGCCAATGAGCTCGTTGCGATCTATGTCCAGTTTGCGAATATGGCGGACGATTACACCGGAATTCCGGCATACGCTCATGGCAACGACAACGTCAGGGGCGCCGGGCGGGCGCTTGCGGACTACGAGGAGATCTTAACGCCTTCAGGGCCTATGGAGATCGGCGAGGCAAAGGTCGGAGACAGCGTCTCGAACACATATGGCGGATATTCAAGCGTTCTCGCGGTATACCCGCAGGGAAAACGCGACATCTTCAGAATGAGATTCAGCGATGGTAACCATGTCGACTGCGACATTGAGCATAGATGGGCCGTGAGTACACACCCAGAGCGTGATCAGTGGCAGGTTTACACCACCGGAGAACTCCTGGAGAAGGGACTGTATAGAGAGACCAAGAAGGGCGAAAGAAACCCGAAGGGCTATCGTCCACGGTGGGCGTTGCCGCCTATCCAGTCAGTGTACTTTGATGCACGCGATGTAAAGATCGATCCGTACACGATGGGTGCGCTTATCGGAAACGGCGATACGCGCTGTCGGCTCACCAGCATGGACGAAGAGACGTTCGACAGGATCCCATACGACCTGGGCGTCGTTGACGAGAAGCGCAACGATAATAGGGCGTGGTCTCGCACGGTCAAGGGAATCAAAACCGACTACCGAGCATACGGACTGAACTGTAAGTCGCCTGCGAAGTTCATACCGGAAGACTACCTGTACAACAAGAAAGAGGTGAGACTCGAATTGCTGCGCGGCCTTATGGACACGGATGGATGTGCAAGTTCAGATGGGGAGAAGGTATTCTACGATACCACGTCAGAACGACTCAAAGATGACTTCACCTCACTCGTCGCATCGCTTGGTGCAACGAATATCAGAACAGTCAAGACAGATCCATACACGTTTTCGATACATGGGAGAGAGTCGAAGACGAGTGGATGCTACCGGATAAACTTCAACCTCGACAACGAGAAGATCTTCCACCTCCCAAGGAAACTCGAACTTCTCAAGGACCGAAAGAAGCGTCGAATCTACATCACCGGAATCGAGCATATCGGCCAGAATGAGGCAACGTGCATCACCGTCGACGCCAAGGACAGCCTCTTCCTGTGCGCGAACTACATCCCGACCCACAACACGCTGGGCGGTCTCTCCATGCTGATGAGCAATGCCGCTCGTGGAATCAAACTGGTGATATCGAACATCGATATGAACATTTTCAAGCCGAGTATTATGCGGCAGTTTGAATGGAACATGCAATTTGACGACGACGAGTCAGTCAAGGGGGATATTGAGATCAAGCCGGTCGGTGCGTTGGCTCAGATTGTCAAAGAACAGATGATCGCGAGACGAATGGAATTCCTCAACGCGACGAATAATCCGAATGACCTCGAACTCATGGGGGCTGAGGGACGTGCTGTAGTGCTCCGGGAAGCAGCTAAGGCCCTGGAAATAAACGACCCGACGGTCGTGAAGACAAAGGAGGAGATCAAGCAGCTCGAGGAGAGGCGAAGGATATTGCTCGAAGCAGCAGAACAACAACAAGCGCAGGCACTGCCACCGCAGCAGCAAGCGTAATTTCGATGAATGACGAAAGGAGAATAAGGAGATCACGATGAAGAAAATGAAGAAAAATACAGGTGTGCTTGGGCGGCTTTTCGTTGTCACGGCGACACTCGGGCTGATGGTTGTAATTTGCACGGCCGCATGGCGTGAAGATGTGGCCATTACCAAGTTGCGCGTGCTGGAGCTCTTCGGACTGCCAGGAGAGACGGCGACGGTCACAGTGAGGACCGACCTAGCGGTTTCTGGCACGGTTTCGGCCGTGACCATCAATGCGAACAACGTTGTGTCCACGAACCTGACATCGAGCTCGACTGGCGTGGCGGCTGGTTTCGAGGTTGGCGGTGCCCTGATTGTTGGAACGACAAGTACACTTACCGGCCTTGTGACGGCGGTTGCGAACATTCAGGCCAACGGCGACATCTACGGAGATGACGCCACGGTGATAAGTAACACGGCGACGATCTACACCGACACGGTGCTCCCAGATGGCGGAACCACGCTTGTGCTTGGTGCGTCTGGCGACACGACTCGGTCGGATGGTGCGCTCACTGTTACCGAGAACCTGACGGCCAACGGAAACCTCTACGGTGACGACGCCACTGTGGTCAGCAATATCGCTTCCGTGTATGCGGATTCGATTCTGCCTGATGATGGGGCCACCCTGGCGCTCGGAGTTGCCGGTGACACCGTTGCAGTTGGTGGTGCGGTTACGATAGCGCAGACACTTGGGATTACTGGTGTTGCTACGTTTACGGTAGCTCCAAAGTGCACTGTTACGAATGTTCCTGGGGCTGTTGTTGCAGCAGACCTCGTGCTTCCTACAGGGACTACGACGAATGCGGTCATGCTCACGGTGACTGTTGGCGCAGTGAATTACGTTGTTCCGATCTACGCATTGCCATAACCCATGAAAGAATTGGACAAAAAGACCAGCGAGGCCCTTGTAAAATTGGGCGGCATGCCAATGTTCCAGGAATTCCTGGACTGGCTCGGGGACTCGCTGGACGAGCAGCGTGAGGCGAATGACGAGCTCGATGGACCACAGCTTTACAGAGGTCAGGGATGTGCCCTGACCCTGAAGAAAATACTGAAGAACGCGGATTCCGCCGATAAGGTCTTGACGCGAATCATGACCAATAAGTCGAGACGGGTCCGGAGAGGGCTTCAGTGAACGAGGCCGCATCATGAGGCATAGTGAGATGGCTAAAAAACGCATACCAGCATGTGGCGCTGAGGATACCTGGCGACAGGCCCGAGGCATACCGCGGTTGGCGCGAAGGAGATCGTAATGCCAAGAGTAGCACAGAAACTTAGTGAAGAAGATAAGCAGCGGTTGCCGAAAGCAGCACTGAGGCAGATTGAGGCCGATGAGCAGCGCGAGGCTGATGAGTTGGCTGCAGAGCAAGCAAGACGAGCACAGGAGACGGAGCCCGAGCCGGCGCCGTTGGAACCGGAGCCTCCGGCAGTGCCGGGACCCGAGCCCGTTCCTGTCGATCATGGGCCTGACGCACCACCAGTAACTGGTGACGTGCAGACGGTACCACTCTCTGATTACCAGAAACTGTTGGACGAGCACAGAACGCTGAAAGGCAAGTATGATGTTGAGGTCCCGCGGCTATCGTATCAGACTCGAACTCTTGAGAAGATGCTCGCAGACGCTCGATCAACCCCCACGATACCGACTGAGCCAGAGGTCCCGGCGCACTTGCGGAACTTGACGAAAGAGGAGCGCGAGGAATGGGCCGAAGAGCAGGATAATGTCCAGCTCAGAATGGCGAGGGGAGTCGTGGAGACAGAGGTCGACAAACTCAGGAGGGAACGAGCGACTCTCGAAACGAGAATCGCCGACCTCGAAAGTAGAAACGTACAAGCCGAGAGCCAGAATAGGATCATGCCAATATGGGACAAGATCGAGGAGCTCTCACCAGGCGCGAAGATGATCGACAAGGAAGACCCAGGCTGGGCTGAATTCCTTGGCAGGTCCGATCCTGACTCCGCGACTGGGGCGACGTATGGCGAAACTGGGAAGGCTCTTCTGGATCTCGGGAAAGCAAAAGACGTAGCCGCGTTAATAGATACATACAGGGCGACGACTGATGGGGTAGCGAGTCGCGTTGTAGCACAGATCAAGCCCAAGACGACACGGGCGAGGGTCGAGCCAGAAGCTACCAAGGTTGAGACGGTGAAGCTGTCAGAGATCAAGAGGTTTCTTGATGATCGACACCGTGGCCGTTGCAAAAAGGGCGACGGAACGTCGATGACAGAAGCAGAAATGAACACAATACAGGAAATTTTCGATAAGGCGGAAGACGAGGGGCGCATTAACGTGAATCGGTGATTCTCGTTGTCCCTGACCGGCCGTTGTGTCGAAAAGGAGGAATGGAATGAGTAACGTTTATCCAGCAGCGGCCGGCATTCGGAATATCGGCGACAGCACAATGAAGTATATCCCCACGATTTGGTCGGGGAAGATGCTTATCAAGTTCTATACGAACACAGTGCTCACCGACATCACGAA
>DASRZD010000393.1:0-2410 GCA_035686805.1 Armatimonadota bacterium | reverse complement strand
GATCGGGGCATGGAGGCCGCCGCCTGCGAACTTCACGACCGACGAGGTCTATGCTCAGATGGCAGAGGCCGGATTCACGCTCCTGACGGGCGCTGGGCAGGAGACTCCTGAAAAAGGCAAGGCGTACCTCGACCTGTGCCGGCGGCATGGAATCAAGGTGCTGGCAAGGGATTCTCGGGTTTCGATGGATTCGGGAACACCGTTCGATCCCAAGGCCCTCGATGCCATGATCGCAGATTATGGGGATCATCCCGCGCTCTACGGCTGGTTCATCAAGGACGAGCCGAGCGGCGAGGTCTATCCCCGACTGGGTGAGATTCAGGCGCACTTCCAGAAGAAAGACCCCTCGCACCTGCCGTATATCAACCTCTTCCCCTGTTATGGCGGCCCGACCCAGCTTGCCTTTGAGGACTACGACGGCTACGCGAAGGGGTTCATTGAGACGGTCAAGCCCTCTATGATCAGCTTCGATCACTATATGTTTCTGCGGGATGGGCGCCTTCGGGGCGACTTCTTCAGGAACCTGGAGATCACTCGGCGTGAGGCGCTCGAGGCCGGCATCCCCCTGTGGGTGATCATTCAGGCGCTTGAGGACGCCACCCGCTATCGCCCGCCGACCCTGAGTCAGATGTATTGGCAGGTGAATTGCTCGCTGGCCTATGGGACGAAGTCAATCTGGTATTATCCTTACTGGTCCTCCGGCGACGTGAACAAGCCCGAGGAATGGCATTACCTGGGAGTGGTGCTGCCTGATGGCAGGCCCGGCCCGCAATACGCCTCTGCCAAAGAGATCAATCCGAAGCTGAAGGCGCTCGGTCCGCTGCTTATGAAGCTGAAGTCGGTCTCGGTCATGCATCTCGGCGACGTGCCCCTCAGCGCAAAGCCCTTCAAGGCCGATGACCTTATTAAGACGGCATCAGGCGATCAGATCATCATCGGGCGGTTCGAGGATAGGTCCGGAAGGCCGTACCTCATGCTCGTCAACCGCGACTACGACAAGCCGGGGAAGGTTGAGCTGGCTCTGAACGCCTCCTCAGCCGAAGACGTAGGGGAACTACTGCCCTCCGCCGCCCAGCCCGCACCGTTCACACCAGGCAAGCCCCTCACTCTTGCACCGGCGGAGTTGAGGATCCTAAAGATCAGATAGCATCGGTATTGCCTTTCATTGCCGTGCCGTTTGGGGGTGACGTTAATGGGAAATCAGCGACGACCAAGAAAGACGACCGGGAGCAGACCCTCGGCTAACTCGCGCAGACTAGCAGTGGTCGCCAGGAATTCATGGGGTTGGTTAACCAAGCAAGCGCTCATCTCCGGCTTCTTGGTTACCATGCTTGGCGTCTATGCCGCTTTCTGGCTAACAGGATTGGGGGAGCAGGGGGGGCTAGATTGTACCACTAAACAACGCCTGCATCTGGCTGTTCTCGAGTCTCAGTACAATGGCACTATCGCTATGCGAATCGTTGCTGACCTCGCAGATACAAGTTCCGTGATAATGAATATCGATAGGCTAGACTCATCAGCAGCCACGGCGGCCTTTGAGGATGCAAACGCCCTGTCTTTCTTGCCTAATCACAAAGTCAGTCTGTTGCGGTCCTACGCAAATGCCATCGCGACTCTAAATCGGTCCTTAGAAACGCACCAAGATGTCCTTCAAAGCTCCGACTATGCCAGATCGTCAACAGAAGGGAGTGTTCGACAGAATGTCCGATCAAATGCGGCCAGCGTGATTGCTATGGCAGTTGTATTACAGGAGGAGATGAAGGAATACTTTGATGACAATGCATATGACCACCAGGAGATAGAACGGCTAGAGGCCCGGGTAAAGAATATCAAGGCAAAGGCACTGCGTGGCGAAGTCACTTTGTCAAAAGAAGGACGACCTAAGTCCTCAGTCCCGTAATGCACGCTCCTACCTGCTTCCATTCTTGCTTGCCGCATCGAGCCACATGGCACCGGCGTCTCGCCGGTTATCTGGGCGCTCGAAGAGCGCACAAGGGCGGTGGGTAGCCGGCAAGATGCCGTGCTAATTCGTCAGCGGTCAGTTCCTCAAGATTCTCAGCAACCCATCCGACGAACTGAGGATGATCTCCGCGAGGCCGTCGCTGTCAATGTCGGCGATGATGGGATTGGCGACTCCTGCGTTGAACCTCTTTTGCCACAGTATCTTACCCTGAGCAATACACAGCAGCCGGCCATCACTCATGCCGACGAGGAACTCGTCTTTCCCATTGCCGTCGAGATCGCCCGACACTATTGAGTTATCGCTCGGCTCGCCGATCTTCAGCGACCAGAGGACGTTCCCATTGGCGGTGTCTATGCACTCGAACATCCCGTCCTCGGCGAGTTCACCGAGCATCAGCCTGCCGTCGCCATAGACGTCGCCCACCGCCCCGAGGCTCTTGTAGTAGCG
>DASRZD010000392.1:0-15254 GCA_035686805.1 Armatimonadota bacterium | reverse complement strand
GCTGGAGGAATTGGGCCATGCGATCTGCCGAGATGCGAGGATTTATGCCGAAGTTGCGGGTTACGCCTGCACAAACGACGCCTTCCACATGACCGCTCCTCTCCCGGATGGCAGCCAGGCAGCGAGGGTGATGGCGCTCGCGCTCACTGACGCAGGCATGTCGCCGAGCGAGGTGGAGTACATCAATGCCCACGGAAGCTCGACCCCACTCAATGACAAGGCTGAGACTCTCGCCATTAAGACCGTTTTCGGGGCGGATTGCCGAATCCCGATCAGCGCAACCAAGTCCATGCATGGACATTCACTCGGCGCGGTGGGGGCAATCGAGGCATGCGCGACCACTCTTGCGATTCACCATGGGTTCATCCCACCAACCGCGAATCTGGAGAACCCCGACCCCGATTGCGACCTGGACTATGTTCCCGGCATCGAGCGCCGCCAAAGCATCTCCTCCGCCATATCGAACTCCTTCGGCTTCGGCGGGATCAATGCGGCGCTTGTGCTCAGAGCTATGCCACGATAGTCGTGCACACGTGCGATCCCCTGGGGAGGTCCTTTGACGAGGCTGGCTCCACGTCCAAGCGGATCTCGTCTCCGCGAACCCACGGGCAGTACTCGTCATGCCGGTCGAGGTTCCCGGAGAGCGCCCGGCGGCTTGCACATCCTCCCTGGCAGAGGCAGTCCTTCGCCGACGCCGGCACACGTCGGGATGCCTCGAATTCAGGGGTGTCGAGGATACTCGTGCCCAGTTCCGGCAACTTATCGAGGCCGAGCGATCTTCCAGGCCAGTAGACACAGGGGATGATCAGTCCATCGGGCGTGAACCGAACGCTTTGATGGCCGCATGGAGAGACAGCCGGGCCCAGGCCGAGGACCGCCTTCACAACGGGCTCAGAGCAGCTAACCAGCCGAGAGGCGCCGAAAAGCCTGCAGTAGCTTTCCCAGAACTGCTCGTAGCTCAGGTGGAATGAGTCCGTCTTCACCGACTGGTAGGCGTTCACCCGGAGGTTAACCCCCCACGATCTTGCCAGCCGAGCGATCTCATCTATCCGGTCGAAGTTGGTGTTCATCATGGTGGTGAGCACGGAGACCTCGATGCCAAGCGTCCGACACCGGTCCATGGCGGTCTTCACTTCCCGCCAGTTGCCCAATCCGCGAAAGAGGTCCTGCTCGCGCTCGGTGGGGAAGTCAACGGAGACCTCGACGTCATGGAAGGCTGTTAGGCACTCATCGGACAAGACCCTCAGGCTGTGGCCGTTCGAAGCCATGGTGAGCTTAATGCCTTGAGGCTTCAGATACTCGATGATTCGCGGAAACTCGGGGTGCAAGGCGCTCTCGCCGGTGCCGAATCCGATGCTGCCGACCGACAAGTGCCGGCAGATGGACTTGATGTCCTCGATGGTCAGCCGATGGATTGAGTTCGTCGAGCGGTAGCAATGGGCGCAAGTGAGGTTGCACTCGTTCGTTAGACCGATTCCGGCAGATAGGCCGGCTTTCCTCATTTCTCGTTCAGCGTTCATCGTTCTGCCTTCCTCGATGAATCATGAACGAAGAACCAAGAACGAAGAACGTCCACAGTATCATCCACCCGGCGCGAAATGAGTTGGCAAGGTTGCCCGTGATCTTCGATTTCCCGATGCGCTTCCTGTACCTGACGGGCACTTCGAGCATACGGAAGCCCTTCACCGCCATCTTGGCCCGCAGCTCCATGGGCCAGCCGAACCGCCGGTCCCGCATATCGAGGGCGATGAGCTTGTCGTAGGCGATTGCGCAAAATGGTCCCAAGTCCGTGCATTCCACTTTGAAAAACCACCTGAGCAGCCATGAAGCCAGGCGATTCCCGAAGACCGAGTGAGGCGGGAGCGCACCGGGCTCGACCTGCCCCAGAAGCCGCGAGCCGGAAACCATGTCCGCCTCTCCCCGGATGATCGGCTGGATCAGGCGAGGCATTTCCTCCGGGTGATCGCTGAGGTCGCCGTCGAGGAAGACCACGATATCCGGCTTGGAGGCCGCCGTGATCCCCGCCCAAAGCGCCGATCCATAACCCTTTCGAGGCTCGTGGATGACTCGAGCGCCCATTGACTCAGCTATCTCTGGGCTGCTGTCGGTGCAGCCGTTGTCAACGCAGATGATCTCGGGAGTTGATTTTTTGGGTATGGCGTCAATAACCTTGCCAATCGAAGCTTCTTCATTTAGAATCGGTATGATGACTGACACCTTTGGCGGTGAATTCACAACAAAGCGTCTCCTCGCTCTGCTCGTGCTTGGCGCCGGGATGCTGATCGTTTTCGGAGCAATGGCCCGAATTCCCAATGCAACCATGGCGCTGAATACATACGTCGGACTTTACCTGGCTGCTTTTGCGCTATACCTACTGGCAGCAAATATGGTCTCCAGCCTATCAGGCTTTCGCATGCTCGTGGTCATCTGCCTATTTGCCCTGCTATTCAGAATCGTCCTGTTTCCGGTTCGGCCCACCATCTCCACAGACATCTACCGCTATGTCTGGGACGGCAGGGTTCAGGCCGAGGGTATCAATCCTTACAGGTATGCGCCGGCCAGCCCGCAACTTGCCCATCTCCGAGGCCCCGAATGGTTCTGGATCAACCATCGAAAGACGCATACGCCATATCCGCCGGTGTCCCAACTGGTTTTCACGGCGGTCACCCGTCTCTTCGGCAGCACTGTGTATCCGCTTAAAACACTGTTTGTGCTGTGCGACCTGGCGACGATTGCCATCCTTGGCCTCATGCTCCGCCATCTGCGGATTCCATCCGGCTCATCGATCCTCTATGCATGGAGCCCGCTGATCGTCACCGAGTTCTCGGGAGCAGGGCATCAGGATTCTATGGGCATCATGCTGCTTCTTCTGGCGCTGTACTTGCTCATTCGCCGTCGCCAATCCTGGCTTCCGGGCATTCTCCTGGCGGCATCAAGCCTGGTGAAGCCCTACCCGCTGCTGGCCGCCCCAATCCTCGCTCGAAAAGACTGGGTGCGCCTGCCGAGCACGCTCTTGATCACCAGTGCGATCCTCTGCCTGCCATACATCGGCGCACGAACCCACTGGCTCTCAGGGATTGCCGACTATGGGTTCAAGTGGCATCGCGACGACAGTCTCTTTGCGTTAATCAACTCCGGCCTTGCCCTGGCAACCAACCACCATGAAGCAGTCGCCCGAGTCATCGTCCTGCTCGGCATCGTCGCTATTTCGGTGCTTATGGCGCTTGGACGCTCGTCAGACGAGAAGAGCCTGATTCAGGGCGTGTTCACCGTACTGGCGGTCGGATTCCTTCTGTCGCCGACGGTCTATCCCTGGTACCTCGCCTGGGCCGTTCCTTTCCTGTGCATCATCCGAAGCCCGGGTTGGCTTTTGTTCACCGGACTCGCCGCCCTGTGCTATGTAATCCCCATTTACGGCGAGCCGGCCATCCGCCTTATCACTTACTTGCCGGTTTATATGCTTCTCTTGTTGCCCATTCTGCCAGCCAGGCTGCGGTTCTGGGAGCGGCCGACGGGACAGCGGGATCGTTCATAAGTCTGCCCAGGTCCTCAGGGGTGTCAACATCATACCACTCGGGGAGCAGCTCCAGGCTCATTCCCGCTGCCTTTTCGAGCGTGCGCTCGAAGACCTTGTTCGTGCTCCAAGGGATGCCCGTGAATACCTCGTGGCATGGTGCGCTCAACCCAATCAGGTAGTATCCGCCATCTATTGTGGGTCCGAGGACTATGTCGGCGCCATTGCGAATCGCGGAGATTCCCGCGACAAAGAATCGTGCTGGCAGAGTGGGGCTGTCGCTGTCAACCAGCAGCACATGCCGATAGCCTTTCTTCAAAGCCGCTTTCAGGCAGCATTCCAGCCGCTCGCCCAGTTCGCTGCCGCGTTGGCGAATGATGTCCGGCCCCGAAATCGGTTGATCCTCCGGCAAGGCCAGGAAGACATCAATGCCTGAGATTGATTTGGCCTGGGCGATTTTGTCATAGAGCATGCACCGATAGAGCTCGGCGGCGAGATCGGGCGTCAATGGAGGGCAGAGGCGGGTCTTGACCTGACCAGGCATGGGAGCTTTCGCCATTATGACCAGCGCCGAATCTACCATAACGGCCACCTGGGCCGTTTTCGGGCGAGGATCGAGTCAATGCCGAAAACTCGGCCGGCTGCCGTTGCTGCAACCAGGATCTGCATGAGGATGATCAGCCAGTAAATCCAGGGCCATGCGCCCCATGCCGCCGGAGAATGCGAGTTGGCGAGGACCGTCAGGGTTATGATCACTCCCAGCGTCGCCGCCAGGGAAGTAAACAAACCGATGAGCAAGAGAATGCCCGCCACCCAGGACGGCACGCTCCATGGAGCGCCTCGTATGCCTTCGTAGATCCACATTAGACCCAGAAGTACCCTCATCAGCGCAAAGGCTGCGAGAGGAGCCCTGTCTTGCATATCGTCACCATATCGGCCATTTGGGCCATTTTCGGGCAAGGACGGCATCGACGCCCAGCACCCTGCCGGGGGCCGTCCAGACTAATACGATCAGCGCAAGTATTATGGCGGGATAGACGAACGACCATTCCAGGTAGGCCCGCCCGAACGCATATTGAAGCTGGAGGAATATCCCTCCGAGCGCCGCCAGCCTGGTAGCGACTCCGAACAGGAGCGCCAAACCGACCGCCATCTCTCCCATGGTAACAAGCAGACCGAATAACTGCCAGTGCGGCAGCACGTAGTCCAATAGAAACCTTTTGAAGAAACCAACCGGATTTCCCTCCGGGTGAGCAGAATTGCCGAGAGCCATCACTCGGACAATTCCCCTTATGCCGCCAAAGGACGGGTTCAGCTTGCCGATGGCCTGCGTGAGCCACATCGCCGCCAGGAAAAGCCTAAGCCACCAAGCCCACCAGCGGCTTGCCGATGCATGGAGTACTGGAGTATTGGAGTGTTGGAGTATTGAATCGTTCATCGCTTATCCACAACCAATGCTATCCGGCATGGGCCGTGTAAGTATACCCCATATTGGGTCAATCCTACCTTGTCCGCAAGCTCCTTGATCTCTTCGGGGGTGAAGGCGTTCTTAAAAGATATCTGCCCATCATGTCTGCTCAGGCGGTTTGGAACAAACAGAGAGGCGAAACCCGCGAAATACCGGCAGAAAGGGCGACGTCTGAGATCCGAGATGATGATCCCTTTCGCAGACAGCCGGTCCGCCGATCTGAGCACTTGCTCGACCTCATCGTTGCTCAGATGATGGATGAACTGGGAGCAAGTGACGAAGTCGAATGACGCATCCTCATAGGGCAGATTGAGGATATTCCGCTGCTCGATGGATATCTCAGGGAACGCCCGGGCGTGCTCGCGCGCAAGCTCAATAACTATGGGATTGCTGTCCACCGCCGTGAACTTGACTGCGATTCCATTCTTGCGTCCCCATTGAACGACGGCAGCCGGGATGTCGGCCATGCCGGTAGCGAGGTCGAGGATCGTCACCGACCTCATGCCTCCAAGCATGCTCCTCAGGTGTCCGAGTATGACCCCCGTGCCGCCAAGCCGCCGATTGGCGAAGGCGATCTCCCTCAGATTACCCCTGATCTCCTCGCGGGTCGCCGACCCCGGGAGATCGAGGAGTTCCTTGCCGACGAGCGTTCGTTCCAACCAAGCCTCAGAATGTGTAGCCCACGTCAACCCCGAACAAGCCGGAATCGCTGGGATGACCGTCGGCCATGTATCTGCCCTCAACGAAATACGCCGCGTTGAAGTGGTAGGCCAGCATTACCTGCCAAGCTAACTTCGACCCCTTCGTGAGGTTCATGTCCGGGATGTCGTCCCTCGCCCAGTACCAGCCGATTCCCGCACCATAGTCCCAGAAGCGATCCATCGTCCCGGTGTGCTGCTTCCAGTTGAACAGGATTGGGATCAACGTGACGTCGTCATTGCCGGTGGGTGTCGTCGTAGTGATCCTGGTCCAATCAATCGTCAGCGAGAAGAACCCGGGGATTCCTTTGATGATGGCGGTCGCCGGGTGCTCGTGCTCAATCCCGAGCGTGAACTCCGAACTATCAACCGTATCTCCCTGAGGGAAAAACACTCCGGCACGGACATTCCACATGTGCATCTGTTCCATATTCCCGTACTCAGCGGCGGCAGGAATGCCGAGCATCATGCCGATTATGATTACTGCGCACAATATTCTCATATGATCCTCCTGAGTCAGGATTACCCCGGCTTTGGTGCATGTAAACGAAAGCGATGCTGAAGGATTTGCACGACGTTCGGCGAACAATTGGGATAGCGCCAATTCCGAGGTTCACATGGTAATAGGCACGCCGCGAGAGATCAAAGACGACGAGTACCGGGTCGCGATGGTTCCGGCCGGGGTGGAGGTGCTCAAGAAGGCAGGGCATCGAGTTCTGATCGAGGCCTCGGCAGGCCTGGGTACCGGCATCCCGGACAAGGAATATCGGCATGCAGGGGCGGAGATCGTTCAGTCGGCGGAGGAAGTCTATCGGGCTTCCCATATCATTTTGAAGGTGAAAGAGCCGCTGGCTCAGGAGTTTCCGTTCATACGGGAAGGGCAGATCATCTTCACCTACTTCCACTTCGCGGCCGGCGAGGAACTCACCAGGGTGATGATCGAGTCGGGGGCGATTTGCGTTGCGTATGAGACCATCCAGCTTCCCGACGGCTCGCTTCCCCTCCTTACGCCGATGAGCGAGGTCGCGGGGCGGATGGCGATTCAGGAAGGCGCGAAGTACCTCGAGCGACCCATGGAGGGTAGGGGAATCCTGCTCGCAGGCGTGCCGGGAGTTTCGCCGGCCCATGTCACCGTTCTTGGCGGAGGAGTAGTAGGCGCGAATGCTGCAAAGATCGCAGCCGGGATCGGCGCGAATGTGACCATACTCGACGTCAATCTGGAGCGCCTGCGGTACCTGGACGACGTCATGCCGAAGAATGTCACGACCCTCTATTCGAACGCCTACACTATCAGGGACGAGCTTCGGCGGGCCGATCTGCTCATTGGGGCGGTCCTCGTTCGTGGGGCAAGGGCGCCGATCCTGGTCACCAAGGAGATGCTCAAGCTGATGAAGCCGGGGGCGGTGATCGTGGATGTGGCCGTTGACCAGGGCGGGTGCATCGAGACCGTTCATCCAACCACTCACAGCCACCCGACTTACATGGTTGACGGCATCGTGCATTACGGCGTCACGAATATGCCGGGGGCGGTCGCGGGAACTTCGACCTACGCCCTCACCAACGAGACCCTGCCGTACGTCGTCCACCTTGCGAACAAGGGATTTCCTCAGGCGATGCTCGATAATCCAGCACTCAAGGCGGGTTTGAATATCGTGGAAGGCAAGGTCGTGCTCCCTGAGATTGCCCAGCAGTTCGGCATTCCGTACACCCCGGTTGAGGAAATGCTCACTTAGATTGACACGGAGTCAGGTTCTTGATAGAATTCTTGGCTGAGATGCCAAGAGTCGCGCTACGTACATTAGGCTGCAAAGTCAACCAATATGAATCCGAGAAGATCGCCGAGGACTTCAGGTCGAGGGGGTTTGAACTCGTCAGGTTCTCGGACGAAGCCGATATCTACGTGGTCAATACCTGCACGGTGACTCAGACTGCCGACAGCAAGTCACGCCAGGCCGCCCGAGCCGCCATCAACCGAAATCCCGATGCCGCCGTCATTCTTACGGGCTGCTATGCGGAGACTTCGCCGGATCTGCTCGGCAGGATTGATGGCGTAGCTCTGGTAGTTGGGAATAAGGGTAAAGAGAGCCTTGTTGACGAGGTCATTGCCAGGCTGCCGTTGAGAATGGGGGACAGGGCGAGAGGGAGAAAGGGCGAGACACCCCGGACTCGGACTCGCTCGCTCATCAAGATACAAGATGGGTGCGACCAGTTCTGCGCCTATTGCGCCGTGCCGTTCGCAAGGCCGATTATGACCAGCAAGCCGATGGAGGAAGTTCTCTCTGAGGCCCGCGACCTCACGGATCGAGGGTTCAAGGAGATAGTCCTGACAGGAATTCGGCTCGGGAGATACGCATGCGGCCTGACTGAACTCGTCAAGGCATTGGCCGATATTCAGGGGATCGAGCGGATTCGGCTCAGCTCGATAGAATTATCTGATATTCCTGCAGGACTTGTGGAGTCTATCGCCGAAAACACAAAGGTCTGCCGTCACTTGCATATCCCGCTGCAAAGCGGAGATGACGGCGTGCTCCGTCGGATGAAGCGGCCTTATACGACGACGGAGTTTGCGGCTTTTGTGGAAGACGTTCGCTCGAAGGCGCCGGGGATAGGGATTACGACCGACATCATGGTGGGGTTTCCCGGAGAGACCGCGGAGGAGTTCGAGAACACCTGCCGATTTGCGGAGAAGGTCCGGTTTTCCAGGACTCACGTCTTCCCTTACTCGGCAAGGCCGAGGACGGAAGCGGCGACGTTGAAGGACGACGTTTCGCCCACCGAGAAGAACCGGCGCAAGGCCCGGATCGTGAAACTCGCCGCCGAGTGTTCCCAGGAATTTGCAGAGGGTCTCGTCGGGCGGACGGTTCAGGTTTTGGTGGAAGGAAAACAGCGGCGTGCTAACTTATCGTCCGGTCTTACCGACAATTACGTGAGGGTCGTATTCGAAGGCGGACGACCTGGAGAGATGGCGGATGTGCGGGTCGAGTCGGCGGACGGGGGAATAGCATATGGGGTGATGCGTAATCCGTAATGAGTAATGCGTAACCGGAACAGTTTTACGGATTACTCGTTACTCGTTACTATCATGAGGTGAGTCTCCATGGAGCAGAATTGCATATTCTGTAAGATCGCCAGGCACGAAATACCATCTCAAATCGTATTCGAAGATGAGGATGTAGTCGCTTTCAAGGATGTCAAACCGGTCGCTCCGGTGCACATCGTCATCATCCCGAAGGAGCACATTTCGGGTGTGATGGCGATCACTGAGGAGAACGGCGACATTCTGACAAAAATCTTTCTGGCGGCCAAGAGATTGGCGCAGGAGACTGGAATTGATAAGACCGGCTTCCGCGTCGTGGTAAATCACGGCAGGGAGGCGGGCCAAAGCGTCTTTCACCTGCATTTCCATCTACTAGGCGGGAGGCCGCTTAGTTGGCCGCCCGGCTAAACTTGACAGCTTGCCTTGTCAAACGATATAATATCGTAATACGAAGGCTCCAGAAGAAGCCCCGATGGAATCGGGGCTGTTATTCTTAGCAGAGACTGCGCCTTTGGGTACGGTCACTATTTTTCCCGATGGATCGGGGCGAAGAGGGGGGACAATGATTGGCGCAAGTTCACTTACGAGACAACGAGTCCATTGACAGCGCGTTGAGGCGATTCAAGAAGGAACTCGAACAAGCGGGCATTCTTAGAGAAGTCCGCGAGCATCAGCACTATGAAAAGCCCAGCGACAAGAAGCGCAAGGCCGAAGCAGCGCGACGCCGGAAGATCGCTCGGGCAAATCGTTCTTCGGAATAATCCCTGGAGATTCAGGCTTGTCCGCCGAAGTTCCGATTGGTCGGGATGAAGGCGGGAGGCAATGCCATGTTGCTGCTGGATAAGCTAACTGAAGACATGAAATCCTCGATGAAGGCGGGGGACAAGCTCAAAGTCTCTGTGCTCCGCCTTCTACGGAGCGAGATCAAGTACGCAGAGATCGCTAAGGGCCAGACGCTCACCGAGGAGGACGTACTGCAGGTCACCGCTCGGGAGGCGAAGAAGCGGCGCGAAGCGATCGAGCAATTTGAAAAGGGCGGCAGGGCCGACCTGGTCGAGAAGGAATCTGCCGAACTCAAGATTTTGTCCGAATACCTTCCGCAGCAGTTGAATGAACAGGAAGTTCTCGGCATTGCGCGAGAGGTGATTTCGGAGTTGCACGCCACCTCGAAGGCTGACAAAGGCAAAGTGATGGGCGCCTTGATGCAGCGTGTCCGTGGCAAAGCCGACGGCAAGATGGTCAACGAAGTAGTTGACCGATTGCTCGAGGGCAGCTCCGCTTAATATGAGGATCATACGTTTTCCCGCTCGTGCGGGCCATAGTAAGAAGGATTCTGAGAAGAAACGGCCGGCCCGATCAGGTTCAGGCAGGTATCGTCTTGCCTTGGGCATAGGCGTCATTGTTACGCTTTCATTCCTCCTATCCATGCACCTCGTCCCCGATAAGGTATCACTCCAGGTGGGCGACGTCAGCCCCACTGAGATACGGGCCCACAGGACCGTGCGATATGTAGATACCGTCGAGACCCAGCGCCTGCAAGAGGAAGCTGCAGCTCGTACGGACAAGGTTTATCGAATCGTTCCCAAGGCAGCATTCGAGGCAAGCGAATCCGCCTCCAGCATCTTTGACATACTCCGCCGCGCCCGCACTGATCTGCAATTGCCTGCCCTGAGTATGAGGATGGAGTACGTCAAGCGCAATCTCCGCGTGGACTTCAGCGATGACGCACTCAGGGCGCTTCTGACCGCCGACCTTAAGACCTTCGATCAGATAGAATCATACGCCGAGCAACTCGTCATCGAGACGACAGATCGGGAGATTCGCGATGACACGAGTGATTTGCGTGAGGCCAGAGCGGATTTCGGCCGGCGGTTTGCTGACTATTTGGGGAGCAAACGATATTCGAGCGCGATCTCGCAGATCGGGAATGCGGTCATTCGCCCGAACAGGATCTTCGATCCGGTGCAGACCAGGGAAGCCCGGGACAAGGAACGGGAATCCGTGCCTGCGCAGTACCGGCAGATCAATCTGGGCGAAGTGGTCATAGAGAAGGGCCAGCGAGTGACCCCCGAGCACATAGACAAGTTCATGGCCCTGGGACTTCGCCACCCGAAAGTGGACTACGTGACCGTTCTATCCATCGCCTTGCTGGTGGTGTCGGTCGTGCTCCTGGCGCTGACTTACGTCTCGCGGTATCATGGGCAGATCTATCAATCCACGAAACTGCTGGGGCTGCTTTCCATCATAGTGGTCCTCAGCGTACTCGGCCTTAAGCTGGGAGGCACCGTCCTGGGTATCAAGCTAAGCGGGGTGCAGTCCGGCTACTTTGCGATGATCTGGATTTCCACTGCGGGGATGCTGATGGCCATCCTTTTGAATTCGCAGGTGGCGGTATTGGTGGTGGTGCTTCTTTCCACGACTTCCGGCCTGGCGATGAACCACGAATTGCGTTGGTCGGTGGCGGCACTGATCAGCAGTCTGGTCGCCATCTATGCGGTATCCGACATACGGCATCGGTCGGACCTCACTCGGGCGGCACTGGCCGTTTCGGTAGCGAACCTGGCGATGGTTTGGCTGATTGGTCGCATCAGCGGGGACGGCATGAGCGACCTGCTGATGGGCTCGGGATGGGCGGTCGTCGGGGGGCTGGGCTCCATTGGACTCTTCTGGCTGGGGACTGCGGCCCTGGAGAAGCCCTTCGGAATCACGACCCACATCCGGCTGCTGGAGCTTTCGGATACGAATAACCCGATCCTGAAGCGTTTGCTGATGGAAGCGCCGGGTACATATAGTCACAGTGTATTTGTGGGAAGCCTGGGAGCGGGAGCAGCCGACGTAATCGGCGCGGATGCGCTGCTGGTTCGGGTGGCTTCGTATTATCACGATGTCGGCAAGATGCGTCGCCCGCATTTCTTCGTTGAGAACCAGCATGTGGAGAATGCGCATGACCACCTGAATCCGTCGCTAAGCGCGCTGGTAATCAGGTCGCATACCAAAGACGGTCTCGAGCTGGCGAAGGAATACCGGCTGCCGCCGTTGATCTGCGAGCTTCTCAGCCAGCATCACGGCACCAGCCTGGTCCGATATTTCTATCATCAGGCTGCCGAGGACACGAATGGATCGAAGGCCCTGGAGCAGCAATTCCGCTATGATGGCGTGAAGCCTCAGAGCAAGGAATCGGCAATCCTCATGCTTGCCGACGCCTGTGAAGCCGCCTCGCGGAGTCTCGCGAAGCCGACTCCGGGGCGGATTGAGGACATGGTGAAGGAGATCATCGCTGAGAAACTGGCTGACGGCCAGCTCGATGAATCCGAGCTGACATTCAAGGATATCAGCCGAATCAGCGATTCATTCGTCAGGACGCTCACAAGCATGCTTCATGCCAGGATCGAGTATCCCGAGCCTACGGAGGGCAAGAAGGCCGTTGGAAACGGAAGTGCTAATAAGGAATTGTCAGCCTCGAACGGTGGATCGGGAAAAGCTGATAAGGGCCGCAGAGAAGTCGCTGCAGGTTGAGCAATTCGACAAATCTGCCGAAATAAGTATCGTGCTCGTGGATGACGAGCGCATGCAGGAGTTGAACCGGGAATATAGGAAAGCGGATCGGCCGACGGATGTACTTGCCTTCAGTCAGCTTGAAGGCGAACCGGCAAAGGCTCCGGAGGATCGGGTTGCCCTGGGTGATGTGGTTGTCTCCATTGACACGGCGGAGAGGCAGGCCGCAGAGCAGGGGCATGCACTTGAAAATGAGCTGGATTTGTTGATAATACACGGAGTGCTGCACTTGCTTGGGTATGACGATGAGGCCGAGGCCGATGCCGCCGAAATGCGCCGGCATGAGAAGAGGATACTGGACGAGTTGAAGTAATGGAAGAACCGGTAAGAAAGATTCCTGATCCTGAAATACACGACTACGAGGAGTTCAAGCCGCCGATAAGGCCGAAGACCGTCTTGGAGAGCTTCAGATATGCCATAGACGGCATATTGGACGTATTCCGCACTCAGAAGCACATGCGCTTCCATTTCGTGACGATGGTTCTGGTGCTTCTGGCGGCATTGCTCTTCGACCTGGACAAGCGTGACATCCTGATCCTGATGTTCGTGATCTCGCTCGTGCTAATCGCCGAGATGTTTAACACGGCGATCGAAGCGGTTGTTGATATGGTGGTCCAGTCATATCATCCGCTCGCGAAGTTTGCGAAGGATGCCGCCGCCGGGGCAGTCCTGATTGCCACCGTGACCGCAGTCCTGATGGGTGTGATGCTCTCGGTGGGTGAGACGGGCTTCGGCTCGTTCGGTGACCTTCGTCCCGAATCGCCTCCAAGCTACATGATGATAATGCTTGCAGGTGTGCTCTTGCTGATCCTCGTGACCATGGTGAAGGTTCTCGGGACTCGCGGGAAGCTGCTGAAAGGCGGAATAGTGAGTGGGCACACAGCGGCGGGATTCTTCCTGGCGGCCACGATATTGTTCGTATCAAAGAATGCCATTGCGGCGGTGCTGGGCATCATAATGGCTTTGCTCATTGCCCAGAGCCGCGTGCAGGCAAAGATCCACAGCATTCAGGAGGTCATTACAGGCGCTTTGCTCGCAGTCTTGCTCACGGCGACCGTGTATTGGTTCCCGGGGCTGTGGACGAAACTGGGGCATCTGATGCCTATATTTGGGGGTGTTGTCTTTATTGGACGCTGAATCTGACCCTTACAGTTTGATTCAACTGGGGTCCCTTGGCATCTCTGACAGTATCATTGTCATACTCGTACTGACGCTCTTCACCGCATTCTTCGCGATAGCGGAGATGTCGCTGATATCAGTACGGAAGACCCGGATAAGGCAGCTTGTTGACGAAGGAGTCAGCCGGGCAAAGACAGTCCAAAAGCTGCTTGGGGATCCGACCCGGTTCCTGGCGACCATTCAGATCGGGGTCATTCTCGTCGGGTTCTTCGCCTCTGCAACCGGTGCGGTAATGCTCTCCGGACCACTCGCGCGCTCGCTTGGCAGATTGCATTTCGGGCTGGTTACCGATAATGCCGGCGGTATTGCCGTTGTGCTGGTGACGCTCGCCATCGGCTACCTCAACATCGTGGTCGGCGAGATTTCACCGAAGAGCCTTGCCCTGCAGCACGCCGAGCGAATCGCCCTCGTATGTGCAGGTCCGCTCATGGCCCTCTCTTACGTGTTCTCACCTATCGTCAGGCTCGTGACATGGAGCAGCAACATTCTCGTGAAGCCGTTCGGCGGGGTTGCGCGCTTCGCCCCGCCGATATTGACTGAGGAAGAGCTGAAGATGCTCGTCGAGACCGGCGAAGAGGAAGGTGTGCTTGAAGAAGAGGAGAAGGAGATGATCCACTCCATCTTCGAGTTCACCGATACGGTGGTTCGCAAAGTAATGACTCCTCGAATTGATATGAAGGCCGTCGAGGTGAATGAGCCGGTCGAGGAGCTGCTAAAGGTCATTATGGACGAAGGCCACTCGCGAGTGCCGGTGTATGAAGAGAGCGTTGACAACATCATCGGCGTCGTCCATGCGAAGGACTTGCTTCGGGCGCTTCATGAGAACGGCGGAACGATCACTATCCGTGAGCTTATGAATCCGCCATACATCATCCCCGAGAACAAGAAGGTTGACGAACTCCTGGCCGAGTTCAAGAAGAGCAAAATTCAGATGGCCATCGTCGTTGATGAATATGGCGGCACAGCCGGCCTGGCGACAGTTGAGGACCTCCTGGAGGAGATCGTCGGCGACATCATGGACGAGTATGACGTAGAAGAGCCCATGGTCGAAGTCATTGACGAGAATACTGCCATCGCCGACGCTCGGACGCCCATTGATGACATCAACGAGCTCATGGGCCTCGAACTCTCCGAAGAGGAGTTCGATACCATCGGCGGGCTGGTGTTCGGCCTGGTGGGCAAGCAGCCGATTCAGGGCGAGAAGGTCGAGTATCTGAACGTGGATATGATCGTCGAAAAGACGGACGGCCCGCGAATCGAGAAAGTGAAAGTCATCAAGACCGAGCGCACCCTCCTCGAGGAGTCCGAGCGCGAAATGGAAGAATAGGTTTTTCGTTCCTGGTTCTTCGTTCTGCGTTCCCAGGAACCGATGAACCCTGAACGAGGAACGAAGAACGTCATTCCGCCTCTGGATACGACCCCAGCACCGTGACGAAGAGTGCGTGTTCTTGAAGGGCGGTCAGCGCTTTTTGAACTGACAAATCCTTGATGTGCCCCTGGCAGTCCATGAAGAACACGTATTCCCACGGAGTCAGTTTCGTAGGGCGCGACTCGATCATCGTCAGGTTGATGTCGTATTTCTCGAACGCGCTCATTGCTCGGAACAGTGACCCCGCCTTGTGGGAGACCGAGAACATCACCGATGTCTTATCCTTCCCGCACGGCGCGGGCTCGTTGAGCCCCACCACCAGGAAGCGCGTCCGGTTCTGAGGATTGTCCTCTACGTGCTCCGCGATCAGATTCAGCCCATAGACCTCCGCGGCCAGGGTGGTCGCAATCGCCGCCGACGTCGGCTCCTCGGCG
>DASRZD010000391.1:0-7500 GCA_035686805.1 Armatimonadota bacterium | reverse complement strand
CTGAGGCCATCCGGGCAGAATTTCTACAAGGGAGCGTTCTACCTTCCCGGCGTTGTGTCGGCGGTCGTGGTAGCCATGATCTGGTTGTGGATGTTCGACTCGGCCCATGGTCTTCTGAATTACATGCTGCCCACCATGACCGGCGGCGTGATGAAGCCAATCTCGTGGCTGGGGGATGCCCATATCGCCCTCCCATCGCTGATGTTCATGGCGGTCGCGGGAGGCGGGGGCGGTGCGGTGATCCTCTACCTGGCGGCGATGGGCGGGATACCCGCGACTCTCTATGAGGCCGCGAGGATTGACGGCGCCAATCGCTGGACCGAGTTTTGGCGAATCACCCTGCCGCTTCTCAAACCCACGACCCTCTATCTCGCCATCATGGGAACGATCGGTTCATTCCAGGTCTTCACGAGCATCTATATGATGACCCGCGGCGGCCCGAACTACGCTACGACGACCGTCGTCTACCGGATATACGAGACAGCCTTCGAGTTCCTGAAACTCGGTCGGGCATCCGCAATGGCCCTCATCCTTGCCCTCATCATCGTCGGCGTCAGCATCGTCCAGTTCAAAGTCCTGGGCACGGAGGTCGAGTATTGATGGCTTCCCACTCCCATACCCCCAAACTCCCACACTCCCATACTCTGCGGTGGCCGATCATTCTGGCTTACGTCGTCCTCACTCTATGGGCGATTTGGGCGCTCCTTCCACTTTTCTGGATGCTCACTACCTCCCTGAAGGAGACTCGGGCCGCGATCAAGTTCCCGCCTGAATGGCTGCCGAGCCATCCGACTCTGATGAACTACGAGCGCCTCTTCGCACGTGCACCCGCGCTAAGATGGTTCGCGAATAGCGCTATCGTTGCCATCGCCCACACGTTCTCCATGCTTCTGTTCTGCTCCATGGCGGGCTACGCGTTCGCGAAAAAGGAATTCCCAGGCAAGACAGCCATCTTCTGGGGGTTGCTGAGCACCATGATGATCCCGGGCATGGTCCTTCTCGTTCCTCTTTTCCTGCTGGTTTCGCGAATGGGGCTGATCAACAATTTCGGCGGCCTCATCCTGCCGGGTATGGTCGGGGCGTTCGGTGTCTTCCTCATGAAGCAGTTCATCCAGACGCTCCCGGGCGAGCTGATTGACGCCGCTAAGATTGACGGGGCAAGCGAAGTCGGGGTATACTCGCGAGTAATACTGCCGCTGTCTAAGCCGGCGTTGGCGGTGCTGGGGATATTCAGCTTCATGGGCGCGTGGAACGACTTCCTGTGGCCGCTGCTGATCACCCAGTCGAAGAATATGCGCACGCTGGCAGTGGGACTCGCGACCCTCCAGCAGGAGTCAATGACCGACTATGGCCTCCTCATGGCCGGGTCGGCGGTCGCGGCGATACCGATGATCATAGTCTTCTTCGCCTTCCAGAAGCATTTTCTGAAGGGACTGACGATAGGAGCGATAAAGGGATAGGGAAGACAACAGACAAGAGACCACAGACAACAGACAAGACCATCCGGATTCCGGGTCTGTTGTCTACTGTCTGCTGTCTGTAGTCTATCAACATGGAGGTTATTATGCCAAGGGAAATCAAGATTACCGCTGGGTCAGTAGTAGCGTCCGCCGAGCTGAACGACAGCAAGACCGCTGATGCGATCTGGGATGCGCTCCCGATTACGGCGAGGGGCAATACCTGGGGCGATGAGATTTACTTCGGCATCCCCGTGAGCGTCGGGGAGGAGAACGGGAAGGAAGTCGTCGAGATGGGGGACATCGCGTACTGGCCGCCGGGAAGCGCATTCTGCATCTTCTTCGGCCCAACCCCCGCAAGCAGGGGCAATGAGATCCGCCCCGCGAGTGCGGTCAACGTCGTCGGCAAGGTCGTCGGCGACCCGAAGGCATTCAAGGCCGTCCGCTCCGGCGAACAAGTGGTTCTGGACAGGGCATGAGTACGACGACAAGACCTCAGCTTGCGAAAGATCCCAGGTACGAGCGCTGGCGCTGGACCGTCTTCAGCGTTACGTGGCTCACTTATGCAGGCTTCTACCTCACGAGGAAGGGGCTCTCCGTCGCCAAGATCGGGATGCTCAAGGATTCCAGTCTCCACATTGACAAGGCCGCGTTGGGTGCTATTGACGCCGCCTATCTGATTGCCTATGCAATCGGCCAGTTTGTGTGGGGGATCTCTGGCGACAAGTGCGGCGCTCGCAAAGTGGTCATGTGGGGCATGCTGGCTTCCATTGCCGCGGGTTTTGCGATGGGGGCGTCTTCGCTGGTGCTGCTGTTCGGGATATTCTTCTTCCTACAGGGGATTTTCCAGTCAACCGGCTGGGCGCCTCTGACGAAGAACATGGGCTGCTGGTTCTCCAGGAGGGAGCGCGGGCGAGTCTTCGGCTGGTGGTGCACGAATTACGCCATCGGCGGGATGATTGCCTCGCCGTTCGCGGGTCTCGCAGCCGACCACTTTATGAGTTGGCGGTACGCATTCTACGTCCCCGCCGCGGCTTTGTTCCTGATCTGGGTGCTCTTCGTCACCTTCCAAAGAAATCGGCCCGAGGATATGGGCCTGCCCTCGATTGAGGAATACCACGCCGAACCTGCAGCAGTCCTGGCAACAGACAAGCCCGATGAGGCAGAGGAAGGCTCGTGGCAGGCCGTCATCGAGGTGATGAAGAACCGCATGGTCCTCCTGCTATCGGCGGTGTATTTCTTCCTGAAACCGACCCGGTATGCAATTCTGTTCTGGGGCCCGGTGATAGTGAACGAGAAACTAGGTACAGGAATGACGCAGTCCGGCCTGATAAGCGTCATCTTCGAGGCGGCCGGGCCGATCGGGGTGGTGGCGGCAGGTTATGCCTCGGACAAGTTCCTTGGGGCACGGCGGATGCCGGTCTGCGTGGTCGGCCTCCTACTCCTCTCGATTGTTCTTTTCTCATCAAACATGCTCATGGGCAGCGTGTGGGCTATGGCCACCCTCCTGTTCCTGATAGGCTTCCTTCTCTTTGGCCCGGATTCGTTGATTGTCGGGACTTCCGCGGTTGATTTCGGTACGAAAAAGGGCGCCTCGACCGCCTGCGGTCTCATCAATGGTTTTGGATCCATTGGCGCAATTCTGGGCGGCTCGTTGCCGGGTCTGATATCGGAGAGATACGGCTGGAATGTCCTGTTCTATATTCTTGCTTCTTCCATCCTGATCGCCGGATTGCTGCTTCTGCCGAAATGGAATGCCGTGCCCAAGACGGCTGAGAAGTGCTCATGACCTCACGAGAACGCACGCTGCGGGCGCTGAGCCACGAGGAGCCGGATCGAGTCCCGATTGACCTCTGGATGTCCTCCGGCTTCAAGAACAAGCTCTCGTCTGCGCTGAATGTGAGCGTGGAATCATTCCTCGATGCCCATGACGTTGACCTCCGATACATCGAAGGGCCGGCGTACATCGGCCCGCCCCTGGGGAAGTTTGCGGATGGCGACGAGGACATCTGGGGCGTCCGAAGAACTGCCGTCATCGTTCCAACCGGCGAAGCATCGGAGACCTACCATGAGGTCGCTGAATCTCCTCTGGCCGCCATGACGACCGTCGAGCAGATCGATGCCTATGAGCATTGGCCCTCCGCCGACTGGTTCGATTACTCAGGCATCGTGGTTCAGTGCGAGGAGATTCTCAGGCAGGAGAGGGCGGTTGTATTCATGGGCGACCGGATGAACCGCATCGCCCAGCTCAAGCCCGCGATGTACCTCCGAGGCGTCGAGCAAATCCTCGTGGATATGAGCGCCAACCCCGAAATTGCCGAGGCCGTTTTCGCAAGGATACGTGGCTTCTACTGCTCCTATGCCGAGCGGATCTTCGAGGCGGCGAATGGGAAGCTGGATATCGTGCTTACGGGCGACGACTTCGGCTCGCAGAACGGACCGCTGATCTCACCGCGAATGTGGACGGAGTTCCTAGGCAAGGGGTTTGCCGACTACATATCGCTCGCAAAGAGCTACGGCGTCCGAGTGATGCATCACACCTGCGGCTCCGTGCGACCGCTCATCCCCCTAATGATCGAGCGCAGGCTGGATGTCCTTCAATCCCTCCAACCCGAGGCGTATGATATGGACCCTCGCAGGCTCAAGAGTGAGTTCGGCGAATGCCTGGCCTTCCACGGAGGGATTTCCATCCAGCAGACCATGCCCTTCGGCACGCCTGAAGACATCCGCAATGAAGTCAAGGATCGGATCGAGGCTTATGCTCCCGGCGGCGGGTATATCCTTTGCACGGCACACAATATCCAGGCTGATACTCCCGTACAAAACGCCCTCGCGCTCCTCCAGGCCTACAAAGACTTCGGACGCTAGTCAACGGTTCGCTATCTCCGTGCGTCTACCATGTTAGGAGACGCGCAAAGTGTCAATCAAGAGCAATCCTGCAGGCAAGTCCGTTATTGCGTGTATTACCATCACTTATGTCTTGAGCTGGGCGTGGCTGGCAATCCTTATGCTTCACGGCGGCTACAAAGGCCTTGGGTGGGTTGGTCCATTTGTATTCATGTGGATACCTGGTCTCTGCTCGCTCGCATGCAGACTCCTTTTTCGCGAAGGATTTCGGGACATCGGATGGAGATGGCGTAACTGGAAAGCCACGCTGGCTGCCGTATGGGGTCCGCTGGTTGTCGGCATATCGGCCTACGCAATCTTATGGGGAACCGGCTTAGCTCCCATGCATGAAGGCAATTGGGGTATCAGCTTCGGAGGCAGCGCTTATCATCAGCAATCCAAGTTCGCACTTTTGTACTTCTCTCTTATCGCCCTCGCGATCATGACGCCTGTCGTCTCGCCGTTCTCACTGGGGGAAGAGCTTTGCTGGCGGGGGTATCTGCTTGACAGAATGGTGAAATCCGGGATGCGGAGACCGGTGTTTACCCTAGGCCTCGTTTGGGCCGTATGGCATCTGCCTGTCCTATTGACCGGTCAGTACCTCAAGACGAGCCATCTGGCGGTTACGGTCCTATTCTTCATTCTCATGATACTGGGCTCGAACTCAGTGATCTGCCGGCTGAGACTGCAATCAGCCAGCATCTGGATACCCGTGCTCATGCACTCTGTACATAACGTCGCGTTCCAGAACATCCTGCAGCCGGCGACCGTCGAGAACCAATGGCATACCTTTCTCGGCGGCGAGTGCGGAGCGTTGACGGTAGTAGCCTATGGTATATTGGCCTGGCTGGTTTGGCGCAGATCCCCGAAGTCGGCAAAAACCGGGGTATGTTGAGTTTCCTCAGCCTTACTGCTAAAATGCCGGTATGAGGTTCAGGATTGGGTTTATGCTCCTCGCCGCTTCCTTGTTTCTCCAGGGCTGCGGTCGGCAGGAAGACAAGGCTTCGGGCAAGGTCGTCGTCACGGTGTGGCATCCCTGGGGCGGCACTCAGTCGGAGGCGATGGAGAAGATCGTCAAGGACTTCGAGGCGGAGCACCCGAATATTGACGTAAAGCCTCTCTTCACACCGAACAACCTCTCGAACAACCAGAAGTTTTTCACCTCGGTGGCGGCCAAGCGGCCCCCGGACGCGGTTTTCGTAGACGGGCCGCAGGTCGCCGAATGGGCCGAGCAGGGGGCGTTGGTCGAGCTGGATGACTATTCGCGCAATGCCGGCATACGCAAGACCGACTATTTCCTCCCTTGCTGGGAGCAGAACGAGTATCGCAGCCACGTTTATGCGCTCACCTACTGCGCCGACCCCAATTTCGCGTTCGTTTGGAATAGGAAGGATTTCAAGGAAGCCGGCCTGGACCCGAATCGAGGCCCGAGGAACATAGCCGAACTGGATCAATTCGTTCGCAAGCTGAACTCCTGGAAGGGAACGGGCAAGCACCGGCGGCTCAGCCGCATCGGCCTCATTCCCTGGGCGCAATACGGCTCGGCGAACTCCATCTTCACCTGGGGATGGGCGTTCGGCGGCTCATTCTACGACCCGAAGAAGCATCTTGTCACCTGCGACGACCCCAGGATCGTGGAGGCGCTCGAATGGATGTGCACGTATGCCAAGGAGTTCGACGTGAATAAGATCGCCGGCCTGCAGGCGGGCTTCGGGACGGCGGAGTTGAACCCTCTCTACATCGGCAAGCTCTCGGTTTCTTGCCTTCATATTTCGGGTGTCGAGGAGATTAAGAAGTACGCGCCGAACCTAGACTATGGGATGACGTATATTCCCAGCCCAACGGGTGGAGAGGCGCATAGCTCCTGGGTCGGCGGCTGGTGCATGGCGATACCGAAGGGCAGCCGCCATCCGAAGGAGGCATGGGAGCTTCTTCGATGGATGTGCGCCGATCCGAAGGGCACGACGGCGGTCGGTCAAGAAACCGGTTTATTCCCTGGTTACAGGAAATCTCCCTATTTTGACCGAATACGTAATAAGCCGGGATACGGTATGTTCCTCAAGATCCTTGAGGAATGCCGCCATCAAAGGCCGGTTATGCCGGCGCAGGCATACTATATGGGAGCGCTTCAGCGGGCGGTGGACGATGCCATTTACGGCAAGAAGACGCCCAAGCAGGCGCTTATTGACGCCCGAATCGAGACCCAGCGCGAGTTGGACCTGGTTCTGGGGAAATAAGGAGTATTGCGTTGGTTGACCAAGATTTGCTGAATATACTTGCCTGCCCGGCGTGCGACGATCGTCCGCCGATCAAGCAGGAGGGCGAGACGCTCGTCTGCGAGAAGTGCAAGCGGGCGTATCCGATCAAAGACGGCCGGCCGGTCATGCTGGTCGAGGAAGCGGTGATCTGCAATGATTAAGATTCGATTGCTCCACGGGCCGAACCTGAACCTCCTCGGTGGCCGAGAGCCGGATGTCTACGGCTCTCTGACTCTCGAGCAGATTGACGCTCGGATTCACGAGCATGCGAAGTCAATCGGCGTGCACGTCGAGATCAGCCAGTCGAACTCCGAGGGCGAGTTGGTGGAGGCCATTCAGGCGGCGGGAGGATGGGCGGACGCCATTGTCATCAATCCTGGGGCTTACACTCATTACAGCATCGCCATGCGAGATGCCATCGCCGCCGTGAAAGTGCCCACCATAGAGGTCCACCTTTCCAATATCTATGCTCGGGAGGAGTTTCGCCATGAATCCGTGATCGCTGCTGTCTGCGTCGGGCAGATAAGCGGCTTCGGCGCGGACAGCTATCTCCTGGGGCTTGAGGCGGCCAAGTATACAGTGAACGGTAAACAGTGAACAGTAGGTTGGAAAAGCTAAGGCTGGAGATGGCCGGCCAGGGACTGGACGGATTTCTCGTCACCGACATGCTGAACATCCGCTATATCAGCGGGTTCACAGGTTCGTATGCGGCGGTCCTGGTCACCGGTGATGCCGCACATCTGCTAACCGATTCGAGGTATACCCTCCAGGCGTCGGAGGAGTCGCCGGACTTCCGACTGGAGACCGTCGAGAATCGCTGGACCGGTCCGATGAAAGCCTTGATCGAGCGCCTGCATCTGAAGAACGTCGGCTTCGAGGGACACTCGCTCAGCCATCGG
>DASRZD010000390.1:0-2775 GCA_035686805.1 Armatimonadota bacterium | reverse complement strand
GATCTCGGGGTTGTCCCGGTGCATGATATAGATATCCACATAGTCGGTCTGCATGCGCTCGAGGCTCTCCAGAAGCTGCCTGGTGATAGCCTCAGGATTGCAGTGCGGGGTGTGCCCGCCCTTTGCCAGGATGACGACTTGCTCTCTTATACCCCGGTTCTTGATCCATTGCCCCAGGGTGGCATCGCTCGTCCCATAGATGTAGGCGGTGTCGAAGCAATTGCCGCCGCAGCGGAAGAACTCGTCGAACATGATGGAGGCGAAGGGAAGGTCCGCTCCCCCGACCGTCCCGATGACCAGCCTGCTGACCGGCTTGTCCAGGCCGGCAAGCTTCCCGTACTGCATGTTGTTGCCGGATCGAGCCTTGAGGGGGCGGCCGTCAATGGTGGGGAAGTTCGCGTCCGGCTTCTCGATCTCATAGGTCAAGCCGATTGACTTCCGCCAGCGATCACAAGCCTTCATATTGCCGAGGGAGTCATCCCAGGTCATGGCGGGCGGCGGGGCCTGGCGATCCTTGATGCTCTTGGCGACGATATCCGCCTCGATGGTGTATTGGTTGGCGTAGGCCTCGACCAGGATTTCCTCACTTTGGCCGCCCTTGTTGACGACGATCTTGCCCGGCTTACCTGCTTCTCCTCCGAACCAGGGCGAAGGGACATAGATATTGCCCGCAGACCCGAAGATTCGGACGGCATTCTCCTGATTGAGCGCGACGCCGGTCGAGACCTGAGCGATTATGTCGCCAGGGAAGAGCATCACCGCCGAAGTATATTCATCCACCCCTGTCTCGCCGAGATGACCGAAGCCTTTCACGTCAATCGGCTCGATGAACGGCTTGCCGGAGTTCGCGCCTGCGACCATTCGAGCCATGGAGACCGCATAGCACCCAACATCGAGGATGCCTCCGCCGCCGAGAGCATTCTTGAACAGGCGGCCTTCGGGGTTGAAACCGGCGTGGAAGCTGAATGTCGCCTGGATGATCTTTACGTCGCCGATGACCTTCTCGCGGATAAGCTCGGCGAGCTTGGCGGTTTGGGCGCTGCATCGGTACATGAACGCTTCCATGAGGAAGACATCGTTCTGCTTGACGGCGTCAATGACGGCCATGGTCTGGGCGAAGTTAAGGGTAAGCGGCTTCTCGCAGAGGATGTGCTTGCCCGCCTCGGCGGACTTCACCGCCCACTCGGCGTGCATGGGATGGGGAGTCGAGATGTAGACTGCCTGAACCCCGGGATCGGCCAGGAGGGCCTCATAGCTCCCATATCGGCGAGGGACGTTGAACTCGTCGCCGAACTTGTCGGCCGATTCCTGTGACCTGCTGCCGACGGCCAGGAGATAGCCCGTCTTCGAATCCACCAACCCCTTAGCGAATGTCCCTGAGATCCGCCCGGTGCTGATCAGCCCCCATGCAAGTTTGTCGCTCATGCCTCAATCCTCCGCAAGAATGATTATGGGGAAAGGATATCACACTGGGACCTGTCAGACAAGTCCGACCTGTCCGACAGGTCTGACGGGCTTGAACAAACTACCGTATGGGCATATACTGGAGGCTGAGAGGTGGGAGTATGAGAATACGGTTGTTTGTCATTATTATGGCATTGGTGAGTGGTCTGGCTCGGGCGGATCAGGGGTTGATCGGGGGGATCGGGCTTACCCATTTGACGGTGTATGAGCAGCGAAAAGCGCCTGACGGGCTGAACTCCGGCTCGCCGCACGTTCACGGCGTCACCGACGAGGCGTATTATATACTCAGCGGGAGTGGCAGGGTCGAGCTTCACGACCTCACCCATGGCTTCCGGACGGTTGATCTGAAGCCGGGCGATTACTTGCAGTTCCCGCCGTGCACTCTGCACCGGATCATCAGCACTCGCAAACTGGTGATATTGGCGGTCATGGGCAATGCGGGCCTCGCTGAGAGAGGCGATGCACGCATCTACTTCGGGAAGGCGGTGGATGACGATCCTGCCGAGTATGCGAGGCTGGTGGGGCTTGCGAAGGCGAACGGCCTCGAAGGCGCGCTCGATCGGAGAGATGCCGCAGTGAAGGCGTATCTGGGATTGATGGACCTGTGGAAGACCGACCGGCAGGCATATTTCGCGGAGCTTCGGAGATTCATTGGAGTCCACCTGAACGGCTTGGAAAAGCTGAAACTCTCGTTCGGGGAGGCGGTTCAGACCGGCCCGCTTTACTGGGGGCGGCTTACCGAGCAGCGGCTGGCGGACCTGCCGCAGGCGGATGAAAAGCAGGAGCCGGCGACTCATGACCTCCAGACGGATCTTGCATACGGCATGTGCGGAGTCCTGCGCCCCTTCCTCACTCTGAAACCGCTTGGGGATACTGCGGATAAGCGGTAAGTTTTGACGGCGCGGCAGTTGGGTATCGTGGACTTTAGTCAGACTTTTAAAAAAGTCTGACGTCTGAGCCCTAAGGTCTTGAGAAAAGAGGAGGGATCAATGAAGCCTGAGATAGACGAGAGCCTTTGCATCGGGGACGGGATCTGCGTGGACATTTGCCCCGAGGTATTCGAGATGCGGGATGACAATCTTGCTCACGTCATCAATGAGGATCCGGACGCGAGTTTGAACGACAAGGTGCAGGAAGCGGCTGACGCGTGCCCGACCGGGGCGATCATCGTTCACGAGTAGAAATCAGGTATATTGGCGGGGGAAACAGTGCGCGTCTGAAGGGAACATCAGTGCTCGTCCGCAGCGTCTAACACATGGCGTCCGCACGCGCGGTTGACAACTCGATCGGCGTACAGTACAATTGCGCTGT
>DASRZD010000389.1:0-7702 GCA_035686805.1 Armatimonadota bacterium | reverse complement strand
CGATCCCTCGACCGCCTTCACGCCGCTCTCCCCAATGTAGTCCTTATCGAATCCTTCGCAATGCTCCAGGTCAGCGCCGGGATTCGGCAGCGGCCCCATCACCAGCCACCCGAGGATTTCCCCCTCCGGCCCGAGCGTGAGGTTGACCGGGTTGGCATGTACCCCACCCTGGACAACCATGAGTATCAGCAGTATCCGTCCCATACGACCCATATGTCCCATATGACCCATTACTCTCCGATAAACCGCTTGTAAATCTTGTAGTGCTCCGTCTCCTCGTATTTCACCGGCGAGATCGGTATGCTGTCGAAGCTGTAGAGAGTCGCCCCGGGGCACGAGAGCAGAATAGGGGAGTGAGTGCACATTATGAACTGCGCATGCCCTGCCTCCGCCATGCTCGTGAGCACGTCTCGCAAGTGGATCTGGCTCTTCGGCGAGAGGGCTGCTTCCGGCTCGTCGAAGAGGTAAAGCCCCTTGATCATACAGCGCGCGCTCAGGAACGACATGACCGACTGCCCGTGCGATTGCGTCACCAGCGACTTGCCGCCAAAGTGCTTCAGTTGCCCCGGGTCCATGCTCGCCCACTCGTCCAGGATTTCGGTGAAGTCCTTGAACACATCCGCCGAGAAGAACGACCCCGGCACTCGGCCGTCCGCCCACTCGATGGAGAGGTATTCGGGGAGCATGCTCTGGTAAGGATTGTGCTGGAAGGGCGTCCTTCCGGCGTCCCGCCAGATGTAGACGCCGCACTTACGCGCCATCGCCTCCAGCAGCGTGGATTTGCCCGACCCATTTTCTCCGACGAATATGGTGATCGGCGAGTCCAACGTCAACCTCGTCGGCTGCTGAAAGACAGCCAGGTTGAACGGATAGTGCTCCCGCGTGGGATACCCCTCAGGATGGCAGGAAACGCTCTTGAGATGCATGATGAACAGTTAGCCGGGGGAGGGCGAAGCTCCTGCTGAGCCTTTACATATCGGTCACATCGGTCCCTTACAATCCTTTACAAGAAGCTGCATCATGGACCTTCTACATTTTGCGGGCAATTGGTTCGAATGTATCATGGCATCGGGCACGGTGGAGAGCATGGCATAGAGGTGGAGTTTGGTCGTTCTGATTGCCTGGGGAAAAGCCATAGCGGAGGTGACAACCGATGAGAATGCGAAGTCAAGATATGCGATATTGCTCTCACCCAAGTTGCGGCATTTTCTTGCCATGACTGACCTGATTTACGTCCTCGCGGGTATTATCTGCGCCGGGCTGGGCGGCGAACTCTTCATTCGCGGCACAGTCGGGTTGGCAAGCTGTCTGCGTGTCTCGGCAAGCATCATTGGCGTGACAGTGGCGGCCTTCGCTACGTCTTCCCCAGAATTATCAGTCGGCATCTCTTCGGCCCTTGCCGGAACCCCTCAGATTGTGCTTGGAAATTGTGTTGGCAGCAACGTACTCAACGTGGCTCTGATCCTGGGTCTCGCTTTGCTCATAGGTGCGATTCACGTATCGCGAGACGATATAGGGCGCAACTTTTTGACGTCGCTCTTGACACCAGTTGCCATCGGGGTACTCGCTGTAGACGGTATGCTCTCCCGCTTGGACGGGATCCTCCTGCTGGCGGTGTTCGCGATATGGATGACTGTTGTCGTGGTCGAGGCCCGCAAGCAGCGAAGTACGACCGGCAGAGCACTCAGTCAGCCACGTGTATGGACAGCAGTATCTTTCTGTGCTATTGGGCTGATCCTACTCATTGCAGCCGGACGTCTCGTGGTTGTGGGCGCGAGCGGCATCGCCGTCCTGCTAGGTATAGACAAGTTTGTTGTTGGAGCAGTTTTCATTGCGGTGGGTACAACCATTCCAGAATTTGCGACAACAGTTATCTCCAAGCTCCGAGGGCACGAAGAAATTGGGCTGAATACCATCCTGGGCAGCAATATCTTCAACGGCCTGCTCATCATCGGAATCGTTTCTGTCATCCACCCTATCGTTATCAAGTGGGGAGAGCTAAGGGTGGCACTGTTGTTCGGCGTAGCAACCGTAGCGATGATACTCCCATCACGCTGCGGTTTGATTCCGCGTTGGCGTGGAGCAATCCTGCTGGCGATGTATGTAGCCTACGTAATTGCTACTCTCTGGAGATAGTTTGTTCATGGGCTCTCACCACGAGGACGCTGGTTGGGGTTTCGTTCACGATGGCGTGAGTAGTGCTGCCAATCGGATAGCCTGCTATGCGTGGGGTAGTTTCCGTTCCCACGACAGCCAGATCGATCTCTTCGTCTCGCAGATACGTCATGAGCGCGGATGATACGGAGCCTGTGAGCACCACCGGCTCAATAGGAGCACCGCAACCTTGATAGGCCTGAATGCTATCACCCAATCGGTTCTCACGGTCCTGCCTCAGACATTCCATGGCTTTGCTCGCGGCTTTGTCACCACATGCGAACCGTATGGAATCCACCAGCGCGGTGGAAAATGCGTGAACTGCAGACAATCGTGCGCCGGTGATCCCGGCGATGAGTGTGCCCAGTCTCACCACCTCATCGGATATGCCGGAGAAGTCGATGGCGGCGGCAATTCTGTCTAGGGCTCCGTGATAGCCGGCCTTCACAACGAGCACCCTTTCCGGCCCATGCTCAACGAGCTTGTAAGCAGTACTGCCCAAACCATGACGCGGCATGGGGCTGTGTGAGCCGGCGTTGCCAATCAGCAGGAGATCGATATCCTTCTCGTCATAGCGTTGTGTGAGTGTAGCATCGGGCTTTCCAAATACTACCTCCGTATGTATGCGCTCATAGTCAAGCTGCTCGGCAAGCCCGGCTATTGCTGCTTGTGCTTCGGCGGCTTCCACCTGTTCGATGCTCAGCCTGTCCAAGCCCAATATCCAGGCATCCATCTCTGTCGGAATCGTCTCGATAACATATACAAGGTCAACGGATGCATGGGCTTTGCGCGCCAGGGCTACGGCCATTTCGGCTGCTGTCTGTGACCGTGGAGAGAAATCCACTCCGACTAACAGACGTGCAAACTCTCGCATTGCTATATCCTATCATGACTCTTCGTTTTGTACCCGTAGAGCATCGGGAATGAACCTATGAAACGGGATTTTTGAGGCCGCCTGGTTTCCAGGGCGATATCCTTTGTTTGGATACCCCTGTGCAGAATGCCAAGTCAGGTTGCTATTCTCGTCCGATAGTCATCCGGGAAGGACTCATCGCATGATACAGCAGGCCACTGACTATGATTGGCACTGTATGTCGGCAGATGAAGTACTGCGGAGACTAAACTCATCTCTTGAAGGACTTGCCCCCGGTGAAGCTGAGCAGCGGCTTGCGATGTACGGGCCCAATACCATCGAGAAGGCCAAAGGGACGCCGGCCATAGTCAGATTTCTTAAGCAACTCAGAAGTCCGCTCATCTATGTTCTTCTTGCGGCTAGTGTGATCTCGTTTGCACTGGGCGAGATAATCAATGGAGAGGTGATCCTTATAATAGTCGTTTTCAACGCCATCATAGGTTTCGCCCAGGAATACAAAGCGGAGAAAGCCCTGGAAGCACTGAAGAAGATGGCTGCCGCCACTGCAAAAGTAGTGAGAGCGGGTGAGGAAATGGAGATCTCTGCGGAACGGGTAGTTCCCGGTGATCTCGTTGTAATTGTTGCAGGTGATAAGATTCCCGCAGATTCCAGAATACTAGAGGCAATTCGATTGAAGGTAGACGAATCCATGCTTACAGGGGAATCCGTGCCTGTGGACAAGGGCGTGGAAGTTGTAACCAGAGACACACCACTGGCAGAGAGGTCTGACATGCTTTACGCCACTACTGCGGTGGCCGCCGGCCGAGGCATGGCCGCAGTAGTGGCTACCGGGAACAACACGCAGACAGGCCGGATTGCAGAAGAGGTGCAGCAGTCTCCGGTAGTCGAGACCCCAATACAGCGAAAGCTCGCCCAGGTGGGCCGATGGCTCGGAATTGTGGGGCTGCTCGTTGCCGCCGTACTGGTGGGAGTCGGCGTCATAAGGGGATTTGACATATACACGCTATTCTTCACTGCAGTGGCGGTCGCCGTAGCTTTCATTCCGGAGGGACTGCCGGCAATCGTCACCATAGTCTTTGCCATTGGGGTACAACGCATGGCGAGGAGGAACGCCATCATTCGCAAACTGCCTGCCGTGGAATCCCTTGGATCCTCGACCGTCATATGCACTGACAAGACAGGGACTCTCACGAAGAACGAGATGACGGTTGAAACGTGCTTTGTATCCGGCACCCATTTCGGCATTACCGGCAGTGGTTATGATCCGGAAGGAGAGTTTCGTATTGACGGGCAGTCAATCAACCCATCTGATTATCCCAGCTTGTCCCTGGCGCTGACTGCGGCCGTTCTTTGCAATGACGCTGAAATGATCGAGACAGACAGCGAATGGATCATTTCCGGTGATCCGACAGAGGGTGCATTAGTTGTAGCTGCCCGGAAGGCCGGCATCAGGAAGATTATGCTCGATGAGGAACACCCAAGGTTGGATGAGATACCTTTTGAACCTGAAAGCAAGTATATGGCCACGCTCAACAAATTCGGCGGACAAGCGAATATCTGCGTGAAAGGCGCACCCGAGATTCTCGCGTCCATGTGCAGCCATGTCAGGAGCGATGGTCATGACGTTCCGCTATCCGGGGAACACGCGAGCGCCATCAATGATACAAACCGTTCCCTCGCCAAAGATGCATTCAGGGTGCTGGCAGTGGCTTACAAAGAAGCTGCTGAGAACAAGACGTCTATCACGCGGGAGGATGTGGAAACGGGGCTGGTGTTCCTGGGGCTGTTCGGCATGCTGGATCCTGCGCGTGAGGAGGCCTTCAAGGCAGTGGCCGATGCAAGGACGGCCGGGATACGAGTGGTCATGATAACGGGTGACAATCCAGTAACGGCGGAAGCCATCGCGAAGAAGCTGGGGATACTTGACGGGAACAGGGTAGTCTCCGGTCAGGAACTGGAGAAGCTGACCGATGACGAACTTGCTCAGCAGGCAGATACTATATCGGTATATGCCAGGGTGGAGCCCCGGCATAAGTATCGGATAGTTGAAGTACTAAAGCGAAATGGTCATCTTGTTGCAATGACTGGAGACGGGGTGAACGATGCCCCAGCGCTGAAACGTGCGGACATCGGCATAGCCATGGGTCGAACCGGGACCGACGTGGCGCGGGAGTCTTCTGACGTAGTATTGGCCGATGACAACTTTGCAACCATAATCGCGGCAGTGGACGAGGGGCGAACCATATTTGCAAACCTGCGGAAGATTGTACAGTACCTTCTTGCCACTAACTCCGGTGAACTTCTCACATTCCTGACAGCCATTCTGCTTGGACTGCCACTGCCGTTACTGCCGGTTCAAATTCTGTGGGTTAACCTGGTGACGGACGGCTTTGCTACAGCACCACTGGCAGTGGAGCCAGAGGAAGGTGATGCTATGAGTGAGCCGCCCCGAAATCCGAGTGAACCGGTAATTACTTGGCGATCCATATGGAGGATCTGCTTGGTAGCGGCACTGATGGCCGCTGGCACCCTGGGGCTCTTTGCCTGGGCGCTGCACATATCGGGACTACTGCAGGCACGGACTATGGCTTTTGCCACACTTGCCATCTTCCAGCTCTTCAACACGTTTAACGCCCGGTCTTCCGTATATTCGATATTCAGGATCGGATTCCTATCGAACTGGTACGTACTGCTTGGAGTAGGCACGTCGTTCTTGCTGCAGATTGCCGTGACGCAAGTGCCGTTTCTCCAGGCCGCGTTCACAACGACGGCGTTGACCCTGAGGGAATGGTTACTGATTGTAGCGGTATCAAGCAGCGTGTTAATCGTGGAGGAGATACGGAAGCTTATCACTCCGAGGCTCTTCGAGCCTTCTACCCCTTGCTCCGAATAGTGGAAAGGAGGGCGGGTAATGTATCGAGAAATACTCGTGACCCTTGACTTGTCGGAACTTGCAGAACTCGCCTTGCCACATGCCCGAGAACTTGCCAGAGCTTTTGGCTCCAGCATAATACTTCTCTCTGTGGTACAGGCGATGACTGTACAACCTGAGCCTGGAACTGTCGGGCCTGTCATCAGCATATGCTTAGATATTGAGGAGGAATCCGAGAGAGTGAAGAGCTATCTCGGAGATATTGCAGACCAAATGAGAAAAGAGGATCTGCAGGTCCAAGTAGAGGTCAGGGAAGGCGATCCAGCATCAGAGATCTGCGATTATGCCGAGAGTCATCCGATTGACATCATCGTAATGACTACCCACAGTAGATCAGGTATTCAGCGTTGGGTATATGGTAGTGTCGCAGACAAAGTGCTCCGTCATGCGAGTGTCCCGGTGCTTCTAGTGCGTGCCCCGATGATCTTGCGTGCGGATGTGGTATCGTGAACTCCGCATGTGCCTGCCTGTCAATACTACCAGCCCAGAACTGGCAGTATTACCGGGTGCTGGGAGGAAAGGCCATCCCCCATGGACCCTTGACCATCAACCATTCCCCATCACCCCTTAATCCCCGTCATCGCAATCCCCTCGGTTATCCTCTTCTGGAAGATCAGGAAGGCGATGATAATCGGAATCGTGCAGATCGCCGCCGCGGCCATGGTGAGGCCGAACTCCTGCGTGTATCGCCCCTGGAAGATCATGATGCCGATCGGCAGAGTCCTCATCGCGATGTCGTTCGTGATGATCAGCGGCCAGGCGAAGTCGTTCCATGAGCCGATGAAGGTGAAGATCGCCAGCGCCGCGAGCGCCGGCTTCACGAGCGGGAGGATGATCCGCCAGTAGATGGCGATCGGCCCCGCGCCGTCCATGTACGCCGCCTCCTCGAGCTCGACCGGTATCTGGAGGAAGAACTGCCGAAGCAGGAACACCCCAAATCCGCCCGCCAGGCCCGGCACGATCAGCCCGAAGTAGCTGTTGAACCAGCCGAGCTTCTGGACGATCAAGAAGACCGGTATGAGTGTGATCTGAGCGGGGATGATCATGGTCGCGACCACCACCATGAATAACGAGTCCCGCCCCTTGAACTCCAGCCGGGCGAAGGCATAGGCCGCCGTGCTCGCCACAAACAGCACCAGGAACGTGACCGAAGTCGAGACGAACAGGCTGTTGAACAGCCATCGGATGACCGGGAAGTCCTCGGCCTGGGTGAACAACTCGGTGAAGTTCGACATCGTCGCGGGATTCGGCAGCCAGTGAGGGATCGCGCTCATCACCGCCGACTCGTGCTTGAGCGACGTAGACACCATCCACGCAATCGGCGCCAGCCCCATCATCGCCCCAAGGAGCATGAATCCCTGGGCCACTAAATCAGGTATATACCTTTTCTTTCCCATTCTTCTGCGTGTCTTTCCTGGAAAAAGCAATCGAATTCAACCCCTTAACACGGAGATACGGAGTCAGAGATGAGTATAGTTCTGGTCTTGGCACGTCTTCGGTTCCTTGGTAGAGAGCACCCAGTACAAGGATTCTGTCGTCAATTGTCTTGAGGGCACGGAGAGGCAGACTGCCCCCGTCTTCCTCCGTGATCTCCAGGCATATGACCGCAGTACCCTTATTCCCCGTCTTATCCACTCAACCAGGAAAGCCTACCCAGACCGATCTATCCGCCCCTTTCCCAAATCCTCCGTGTACTCCGTGTTGGGCATTCTACCTCTGATATGCCAGCAGCTTGAACTGCA
>DASRZD010000388.1:0-2264 GCA_035686805.1 Armatimonadota bacterium | reverse complement strand
GACCAGATAGCCATACAGGCGGTCGTCGCCCTTGATGGCCTCCAGGAGATCCTTGTTGCCCTGGAGGAAGTCGGCGTCAACCGAGAGTCTGGGGATCAGGATCGCGGTCTCAATGCCGAACCGGTCCAGGGCCTTCTTCACACCCTCGATCCCGAATGCCCATCCAACGGCATCATGGCGGGTGAAGTTCACTCGTGCGTCAATGGGCATTGTTCTATAATACCTGCATTTCGGTTATTCGTATGTCTCCACCAGGGCGACCATGCGACCCTGCTGATCATAGACTATGTGCACGCAGAAGTATCGAATTAGAAAGTCATACCGGTATACGGAGTAACCGGGCCGACGAGCCAGTTTTCGCTCTTCAGTCCACCAGGGTTCGATATCGGCATAAGTCACCTTGGTTTCCCTGAAATGCCTGAATACTTGCCTTACCTGAGCGTGCGTGGCGTCTTGCGGCAGCTCCATTTCTAACTTGTAGATGTGATTCGTGATCACAACTGCCAGCAGCCCGAAAGCAAGGTAGAGCGCCATCAGCGCGGCAATGGCTATCAAGATGCGACGGATGATGCGCTTCATGACCGGGGCTCTACCCTCCCTCCAGGATGCGGCGGATGTTGCCGCCGAGGATCTTGGCCTTGTCGTCGTCGGATAGCTCGGCGCTGAGTATGTAGCTCAGTGCGCCCGCCACCGAGAGAATCGGTGCGCCCGAGCCGAAGATCACCCGGTCAGGGCCTACCTTGCCCACGGCCGTCTCCAATGCCCCGAGGGCGGTCAGGCAATGAGTCTCCAGCATGACGTTCGGCAACTCGGCCATGACTGCCAGCGCCTCACTGAGCGTTTCGTTTGTCACCGAGCAAAGGATGATCGGGGCGGGATAGTCCGACGGCACACTCGCGGGGCGGCTGTCCAGCATGATCGGCACATTGATCTGCTTGAGAATCGCCTTCAGAGCATGGGAATCCGCATCTGCGAAGAACCGCACGATCTTGAATCCTTGCGAGCGAATTGAGGAGAGATCCTCGCCGAAGTACCTATCAGGATTGATGGTCGCTACCGGAACGAGGCGGTTGTTCGCCTTTGCGGCTTCGAGGGTTGCCATATTGCCGATGACGTGGTCATGGAACACGCCGATGGTCGAGAGCGTCAGGCTGCCGGCGATACGATGCCTGTCCATATCGCGGATCAGGCGCTCGGGCGACATATCGAGCTTGTGGGCTGGATGAATGCCGAACATCGTGTTTGCGTCAATTATTTGAGAAGCTTCTGCACTCATAGGATTTCGAACTCCTGAATCCCCCATTCTTTCAACTGCTCGAGGGCTGGGTAGCCGGTGAGGTCGAGGTGAACCGGGGTCACGGAGACCTTGTCGTCCGCGATCGCCTTCACGTCCGTGCCTTCCTCGAGTTCGTCAATCGCGGTGTCGCCGCCGAGCCAGTAATAGGCCCGCCCCATTGGATCAACACGCTTTTCCAGCTTGCCGGTGTACCGGCGACGCCCCTGGCGAGTGATCTCGATGCCCTGAACTGGGCGGTTCGGGACGTTGACGTTCAGCAGGGTGTCCTCCGGGAGCGAGTGCTTCATGAGGAGGCCGGCGAGGAATGCGGAGAACCGGGCGGCATAATCGAAGGAGACCGTCTCCTCATACGAGGCGACCGAGACCGAGAGCGCCGGGATGCCCATGATGACCGCCTCCATGGCGGCGGAGACCGTGCCTGAGTAAGTCAGGTCCCAGCCGATGTTCGGTCCCCAGTTGATGCCCGAGATAACGAGATTCACCTTCCCCTCGGCGATGTCCAAGACTCCGAGGGAGACGCAGTCGGATGGAGTGCCGTTGGTCGAATACCCATAAGAGCCGTCGGGGAGGCGGGTGCGGGTCAGGCGAAGGGGCTTATGGAGAGTAATCGAATGCCCGCAGGCGCTTCGAGGGCGATCGGGCGCAACGACGAATACTGTGCCGATAGGGTCGAGGGCCGACTTCAAAGCGAGCAGGCCCTCGGCATAGATGCCGTCATCATTCGTGATCAAGATTCTCGGCGATTCACTTGTCATGGAGAGGAGATACCCAGGGGAGAATTATACTAAAGCAAGCGGGCGAACGCAAGGCGTTCCGGTGTTAGGTGTTAGCGACTGTGTTGATTGTCAAGGGTTAAGCTGCCATTTTTGGCGGCTTTTGAAAGCAAATGATCTCTAACCATAGCATTAAGAATTATCAGCAGCTTGCGTGCACAGGCGGTAAGCGCCACTTTGACCGGCTTGCCGGC
>DASRZD010000387.1:0-6024 GCA_035686805.1 Armatimonadota bacterium | reverse complement strand
ACACGTGTACGCCTACATCTTCAACAACTATTGGTTCACGAACTACAAGGCCTCGCAGGACGGCGAGCTGACCTTCCGCTTCGCCCTCACGAGCATGCCGAAGTACGATCCTGTCGCGGCTTCCAGGTTCGGGCAGTCGGTCAGGAATCCGCTCATGGCGGTCGTGGGCACCGCGGCTCAGAGCAAGATGCCGAAGAAGGCGTCGTTCTGCCTGGTCAAGCCGTCGAACGTCGTCGTCCAGGCGGTGAAGGATGCGGAATATGGAGATGGGATCATCATCCGGCTGAGGGAGCTTGCCGGCAAGAAGACCAAGGCCACAATAGCGCTTCCCAAGGACTTCACCCGAGCCTGGACCTGCAACCTCGTGGAAGACCCGCAGTCGGAATTGAAGATTGACGGCGGCAAAGTGACGGTCACCATCCCGGCGAATGGGCTGATGACGGTAGAAGTTAAATGACTAGCTTGCAGACACCCGCCTAAACAGCTATCATTGAGGAGCGATGTTTTCGGAGAGACTCGGCCGGCTGGCCAGATCTGCTATTATCCCCGCCCTGTTTGTCCTGGGCGTGTTCATCGGATTAGCTTGTTGGGGCAGGATCACTCTGCCCTACAGCAATCCCTTTGGTGTGGTTAGCAAGGCAACTCTCTTTCGTTACAACCCGGCAAGCAACTACCTGCGCTATCTGTTCCTGCTTGCCATGCCGATCGTGCTGCTTCTCGCCGGGTACTTCGCATGCCCTCGTAAGCTAAAAGATCTGCTTTTCAAGGAAGAAGCCCCCAGATCAGCCGGGCCTGTGGGCAGAAGGAGCGCCTTCCTGCTGACCGCCTTGGTGCTGCTCTCCATACTGGCCTCTCTTAACTATGAGACCGAGATCGCCTGGGGCCCGCTCGATCGCTTCCACGAGGGAGAGTCTCTCGGGGCGAGCGTCTCCTGGCTGCATGGGCAAGCTCCGTACAAAGACTTCGTGCTGCCGCATGGCGTGTTCCAGGATCCCCTGCGGTCGGTGGTCGCTTTCAAGCTGTTCGGACGGTCCATAGGCGCGGTTCGGACCTTCCAGTCAATCGTAAAGATCATCGAGTTTATCCTCCTGGGCCTGTCCGTCATGCTGATCTGCCAGGGGAACTGGCTTTGCATTCTCACCGCGCTATCACTGTTTTGGTTCGCAGTTCTCCATGTTTTCCAGACCGGCTTCGACACCTGGACCCTCACCAGCCCCGGGGCAAGGGACATCACGACATTCGCCTTCCTGGCTTCAGTTCTGGCGCTGAAGAATCATATCTCAGGACAGTCTGCCAGGCCTGCCCTGCTGGTCATTGGAAGTTTCCTGTGCACGTTCATACCGCTCGCAGCTCTTGGTTATTCCGTTGACAGGGGAATCTACCTCACGATAGGCGCAATCCCCATACTTATCCTCCTGTACATCGCCTATGTGCGGCACAGCCGTTTTCACTGGCATTGTCTCGCGTCTTCTGCGCTCGGTGTGGCGGCGGGAGTGCTTCTGCTGAACGGCCTGACTCGGGGCAGCCTGCCGGAGTTCGTCAGGCATAGTCTCATCACCGAGCCCCGGTATTTCGCTTTACTGACCGGCCTGGGTTATCCGATCACTCAGTTCAAATGGAAGGCAGTGATAGTCCTCGTAGTGGCCAATGCTTACTGGGTGACGCTCAAGCTCGTTCAGGTATACCATTCCAGCGAAAGGAATGTGAGCAAAACCCTCCGGCGCTTTGCCGACAGGTATTTCGCCGAATTCGCTTTGCTTATTGTGTCTCTGCTCGCATTCTGCAGCTCGGTTCTGCGGACAGACTGGCCTCACATGCGCACCGGAACACCTCCGGCGTACCTTCTCACATTCCTCATTCTTGCCAGGCACTATCTCCCCCGCCTGTTTGTCGGTGACCGGGTGAGAAAGACATACGCCGTTCTGCTTACTACCGGATTGATCGCCTGGTCGGCCTATAGTCTGAGCTGCATATCCAGCCAGGAGCTTTTGGGCAAGAACTTCCCTCTGGCGCCCCCGGACTCTGAGTTCGCGGCGAGTTGTCTGCCGACTGCCGAGTTCCTCAAAGCCAACCTCGCCAAGGATGAGTATTTCTACGCTCTGACCTCTGAGGGGATATGGTATTATCTCGTGGACAAGCCCTGCCCGACCCGTTTTGCCGATGTCCATATCCCCGGCCCAAACTTCTACCAGGGGGAGGTCATACAAGGCCTCATGGATAAAAAGGTCAAGTTCATAATCTACCGTAATAGTCGCTGGACGAACGCCATAGACGGCATCCCGACCGCCGTGAGAGTACCTTTGGTCATGAAGTACATCCAGGACAACTATGTGCCCTACTGCTTCATAGGCGACAACGAGATCTGGCGAATCAAGGAGAAGTACCAATGAGAAGAATCTGCTATCTGTTGATTTCCGTGATCTTGACAATGCCCTGCCTTGCCGGGGAATGGCATCCGAAGATCACGCCTGTGGACAAGGTTGAGTTCAACTGGCCGCCGCCGAGGCAGATCGGCGAGCAGAATTACTTCACGGTCGCCAGGGATGGCAAAGCCATGTGCTCCATCGTCATTCCGGCGAACCCCAGCAACTGGGAAGACAAGTCCTCCGCGATGCTTAAGACCTACCTCGATCTGGTCACCGGCGGAGACTTCGAGATCAAGCGAGAGCCCGCCTCGGGACCGGCGATCTACATAGGCGACACCGAAGTCGGCAAGCAAGTCCCCCTCGATCTGCCTCCGATCAAGTATCCCGATCTCACGCTGCCGAACCTGTTCGGCTTCGAGGTAAAGACGGTTGATAAGGACACCCTCGTCATTCGAGGGAGAGGCATCGCCACCACCTATGCTGTCGCTTCGTTTGTCAGGGAATACGTTGGCGTGCGGCGTTACTGGCCCTCTGAGCCCGGCGGGATAGGGGACGTCTATCAACCCAAGCCGACCCTCACCATTCCAAAGCTCGCATGGGTTGACTGGCCCTATCTCATCAGCCGGCATGTGGGCTTCAATGCGAAGGTCTGGGAGGTTACCCACGAGGGTACTCATCCCACGATGTTCACCTGGTATCGCATGGGGACTTCGCTGTCCATGATGCACAACTTCTGGGAGCTGATACCGGTCGCCGAGTATGGGCAGACTCACCCGGAATACTACCCCGAGATCAACGGAGTCAGGCAAATCCCCAAGGGCCAGGTCAACTGGCAGCCGTGCGTGAGCAATCCCGACGTCGTCCAGATCTGCGCCGACAAGATCATTGCAGCGTTCGATAAAGATCCGAATCGGATATGCCACGCATTGGCGGTGAATGATGGCGCAGGCAACTGTGAGTGCGCGAAGTGCCGGGCGATGGACTCACCCGACGCCGATCTCAATACCACTCAGTTGACCGACCGGTATGTGAAGTTCATGAACGCCGTGGCGGAGAAAGTGGCGGCGAAGCATCCCGACCGCCTGATCGGATTCCTGTCCTACGCGGCAGTCAGGCTTCCGCCGGCGACCGTCAAGCTCCACCCGAACCTGGTGCCGTACTACTGTGCCATGGGTCGTGGGCTCTATTCGGGCTGGGATCAGTGGATGGCTGCCGGGGCGAAGAACATGGGCCATTACGGCTACCACGACGACCGGTGGTTCACCATCCCGAAGATCAACCCTCATCAGGAGGCCGAGCGCATTCGATACATGGTGGGCAGCGGCGTTCAGCGCGGCTACTACAAGGAGTTCAATCCCACATATCCTTTGGATGCTCAGGCGGCCATCGTCTGCGCAGACATGCAGTGGGATCCCAGGCTCGATGAGGATGCGATCCTGGCAAAGTACTACTCGGACATGTTCGGCGATTCGGCGGCCGAGATGCAGGCTTTCTACGAGCGACTCGAAAAGGATTACGAGGCCTGGCTGAAGGCTACTGCGCCATACCATCCATATGGTTATGACCGAAGCGACCTCGACCTCGATCACAATTACGAGCAGTTCCAGGTCCTGACCGCCAAGGGGGCAGGCGAAGCTCGCTTGTTGCTGCTCGATGCCGAGAGGAAGGCCAGGGATCCAAAGGTCAAGGAGCGAGTCTCAATCGTGAAAGCGATTTTCCAGTTTGTCGTCTACTGTGACGACGAGTACTGGATGATCAAGGGAATGCCCAATTGCACGAGCGCCGATAAGGCCTACACATACGCCCGATCCATTCTACTCCTGGCTCGCGGGAAAGCCGCCTACAAGCAGAAGGTCATGGAGACCGAGCCGGTCCATCAATGGACGATGATCTACCGCGAGCCTTACGACCAGATCAAGGTTGGTGTCATCCCTCAGGAGGTCTACCAAGCTATTGATCGAGGTTTTGAGTCAGCGCACAAAGCCGATCCGAAGGATCCGATGTGGAATGCCCTGTTGGAGAGCAAAGACCCGGTGATCGCGAACTCGGCTCAGGCGGCAATTGCCTTCAGTGGAAACCTGCCTAATCTCGTCGAGGATCCCGGTTTCGAAACAGGCAAGCCTGAGATGGATGACAGTGCAGTCAAACAAGGCTCGGCTGTCAGCACCAGAGAGAAACCCCATAGCGGTCAGAAGTGCGCGATGATCTGGGACTGCAAGGACTCCAACCTGGTGAAGAGAGTCGCCGCCAAACCCGGTGAGAAGTTCTGGGTATCGGCCTGGATGCGTACGCTCGAGTATCCCGGGCCGTATGACATCTCCGGCCTCTACGGCATCCGGATAACCTCAAAGCAGGGCGACAAAGCGCTGGCTTCGGTCCGCATGCCGATAATCCCGACTGATTCCTGGCAGGAGTTCAGACAGCCGTTTACCGCCCCCGCCGGCACCGATACCATCGAGGTGCTGGTGAACGTCATGCGCCAGCATGCGAAGGCCCGTGCCTGGGTGGATGACATATCCGTCGTCCGCGCGCCCATCGAGCCTCTCAAGTTGGACGCCGCCGGCTCAGCTCCCTCCGAGCAAGGCCCACCGGAATAGCAGACGATCAGGTTGTAGGTTGTAGGTTTTGGGTTTTAGAACACTCCCACCCCACAACCTACAACCCATAACCCAAAACTTTCCCTCCTCTCCCCATCTCTCCTCTCCCCATCGTCCATTTTGGCACGAATTGTGCAGTAAGCAAGCTTAGACCCCGGCAAATCCACCAGGCTGGGGTCAAAGGCTTGGCGGGGAAGCATGAATTGTCTGCGTGGCAGCGCGGAATAATCGGCGCTGCAGTCTTGCTGCTGCTGGCACGTGTCTCAGGCATCACCGATGGGTTCAACCGTTGGCTGACGGATACTCATTGGCGATGGCGCGCCTCCTACCGGCCCACCAAGTTTCCTTCGGACATACTTGTGATTGCAATTGACGACCGAACAATCAAGGAGTACGGCCGATTGAGGTACTGGTCCAGGGACCACTATGCCTCCCTGCTCGATCGTCTCGGCCAGGCGAAGGCCGTTGACCTCGACATCCTTTTCACGGAAGCAGACCAGAAAGACCCCGAAGGCGATACCAAGCTCGCCCAGGCCATCCGAAAGCATGGCCGAACAGCCCTTGCCTGCTATGAATGGATGGAGGTCCGCCCGGTCTCGAATGAGACTCAAGCCCAGCTTCGAGATGCCCTAAAGCGTTTCCCTCGAGCGGATGCCTCCTTTGCGGAAAAAGTACCCCTGATTACTTCCCAACGCCTCGAGCCTCCGATCCCCGAGTTGATGGACGCCGCTGCATCGGCCGGGGTCGCAAACGTCAATGCCGACTCCGACGGCGTCTACCGCAGTCCCGTCCTTCTCAAGATGACGAATGAGACATACCTGCTGCCCCACGTAGCTCTCGCAACCGCCTGCCTTGCCGAGAAGAAGTCGCTGGGCGAGGTCGTTACCGACCGAGGCCTTAAGCTCAAGGGTCGGATAGTCCCTCTCGTTGATGGTGCGCTCATGCTCCAGCCGATCACCAGGCGGGGAGGTACGTTCGCCGCAGGGATAGGAGAGCAAGTTCCTACCCTCAGCTTCGTAGATGCAGTCAATACTCCACCTGAAAAGTTTGCGGGCAAGATA
>DASRZD010000386.1:0-3172 GCA_035686805.1 Armatimonadota bacterium | reverse complement strand
AACCCCGAAAAACCACCTTATAACCCAGGTCCCAATCTCCGATAATAAGGAATAGCGGCTTAAGTCTCGCATCCGCGATATCCCGTCTGGTGGAGCATGAAAGCACACGATGAGAAAGCTCAACGAGAAGCTGAGGAGCAGCCTCAGTTCATCAAGGAGCTTCTGAGCTCCGTCGTCTCGGCTCGCCGTCACACGAGCCTGTACGGCGCCGAGCACAAGAGCGCCCAGGAATCGTTCGAGGCCTTGAAGGAGACGATCGCCCCTATCGTACGCCGGCTTGGCTCGTGCGCGATGATATTCACGAAGGAAAGGCTTATTGCCAACGACCACATTTATGTGTCCACTGGTGAGAGCACGGCTCTATCCGAAAGATTGCGGACAAGGGGAGCAATGGGGATAAGTTTTGTCGGTGACCCCTCGCAGGAGGAGATCGCCGGGTTTGTCAGCTTCCTGAATGCCGAGCCGGCCGATGTGCGACAAGCCGGCAGCCCCGGCGCCTATCTATCCAAGGCAAATGTGAAGAATATCACGGCAATAGATGCCGTCTATACCGGCCCCGGGATGTCCGACCAGGGAGAGCAAACGCTGTCCGAGGACGAAGTAGACGCGGCGCTCCTGGATCCTGCAGTCCGCGCTCTCATCGAGCGAACCTGCGAGCAGAGTTTTGCCGGCGAAGCGGTGGACGTCCCGCTTACCAGCATCCTCTCTTCACCGGATGCCACCGCGAAGTTGATCTGGGAATCAGTGATCAAACTCCATTCGACCAGCTCTCAGCAGGTCGGGGAGTTGGGTTTCCAGGTGATCCATAACCTGAAGGGGATGTCGGTCAACAATAAGGATGTCTGGGACGTGACGACTTTGGAGATCAGAAAAGCGATCTCCAAGCTCCCGGACGAGGTGCGATCAACGGCTTTCGGTTTCATCTCTACTCAGGCTGCCGAAGACCAGCCTGCAGAGAAGATAGCCGAGTCGGCTGAGGCTATGGAAGTCTCTGTCAAAGACATGGAAAACCTTGACCTGGACGCCGACCTTGACCAGTTGTTCGACATGGAACCAAAGGGTCTGCTCTCGTCATGGCAGAAAGAGCTGCAGCCCTCGTCGGTCGTGAGGTCTTCCGGGCGCACGCTGGCTATGCTGATGGCCTGGGAATCAGATCCGGCGGAACACGGACGGCTCGCAAGGGCGCTTGCTCTGCTCATTCCTCGAGGGCTCAGCATGCATGATATCGAGGGGGCTTTGGCCTGCGCGGAAAGCTTGCTGAGAGAGGCAAGCCTGACCGACACGCCTGCATGGCGGGCCGCAGACGCGAAATCCGCCCTCCAAAGCCTCGATGTCAATACACTTCGGACGCTTATCGAAAGCGCCCTGGCCTCAGAAAGCCTGTTGCACGTGGTGGCTTTGCTGATAGAGACAATCCCTTCCCTGGCGTTGGTCCTGGGTGATTTTCTTCGGTCTAGCGAGCATCGGACTATCAATGAGTCCATCAAGCGAGGCATGCTCAAATCAGGCGCAGAAGCGACCATCATTCTCAGAGACCTGCTCACGGACGAGTCGCCCGCCGCGAGACAGGCTGCATTGGAGGTCCTCGTTCAGATAGGGACGGAGCCGGCCGTCCACGAGATAGTGAGTGCGATGGAAATCGCTGACGATCTCTTCCTTACAAATGCACTTACGATGCTTCCGTCAATGAAAGCTTACAGCGTCAGTCAAACATGCGCCGATTATGTGCGGGACAAGTCGCTCGAAGTCCGAATTGCCGCGTTCCGGGCGCTTGGCGAATTGGGCGATCCACTTGCACTGGGAACCCTTATGCAGGCAGCTACTCGCCATACCCGCAAGGTAGACGAGCAGATTGCCGCGATCCAGGCTTTGGGCGAGATAAGGCATCCCAATGCACTGAGTTGCCTGCAGGAAATAGCCGATCTCCGGCCGGTATTCGGGCGCGCCAGGTATGATCTCATTCGGGCGGCGGCGCTGCAGGCGATCAACAGATTTGGAGGCGAAGTCCATGAGGACTGAGAGCACGGATGAGATGCATCAGAAGACCGTGGATGCCCTCGTCAAGCTCACGGCCTGCGTGCGCAACATGGGCCTGTATGGCCGCGCGCATACGGTTACCCAGCATTCCGTGGCCATGGCCCTTCAGGTTCTCTCGGAGATACTGCTCTCCGAGCAGGCCTTCGCCGTCGCCGTGACGCCGACGTATCTCGCACTCGATAGCTTTCCCGTCGAAGCAGGCGGTGTCTCGGATTTCAACCAGGCGCTCCATAAGAGGAAGGTCGGTAAGGTCCAGTTCCTGGCAGGCGTGACCAGGGACGAGATCGTTGATTTTGCTGAGGCTCTGGCGATACTCCCTGAGGACCTGATGCTCCAAGGCGGCATGGCGGAGGAGCTAAGGAACCGAAATGTCAGCCATATCCTCGTAAGCGCCGGGGGAATCCCCACCCACCGACATGAAGGCAAGGACCCTGCCGATATCTATGAGGAAGCCCTCACCCTGATCGAAGATGCCATGGTTGCCGTGCAGTCCGGCTTCGGAATCCCGGTCCAGGACATAAGGGCGGTGGTCGAAGATTCGCTCTCGAGTATGACCGCCGATGAAACGGCGCTTGTCGCACTGGCGGGGATAAGAAGCTATGACAAGTACCTCTACGAGCACAGCGTGAACGTATGCATCCTGTGCATGGTCATGGGCCGTGACCTGGGCCTTGATCGGCTGGCGACCCTCGACCTGGGACTCTGCGCCATGCTGCACGATGTGGGCAAGGTCTTCATCCCCCATCACATCGTCCAGAAGCCGGGCAAGCTCAGTGAAGAGGAATGGGAGGCGATCAGGCTTCATTCGGCGAAAGGGGCTCGGGCGCTGGCAGGTTTGCCCGATGTGCCGCCGCTGGCATGCACGATCGCCCTGGAGCATCATGCCTACCTGGACGGCACGGGCTATCCGGCGCTCTCCTATGAAAGGCCGCACCTGCTCAGCAGGCTGGTCGCCATCGTGGACACCTACGACGCCCTCACAACCGACCGGCCCTATCGCGAGAGATGGACCGGTAGCGAAGCCATTGCCTGGATGATTTACGAAACGTCAAACCGTTATGATCGGCAATTGCTCGCAAAGTTCGCCGCACGGGCGAAACTCTACCCGCCGGGATCACTGGTCCGATTGGCGAAT
>DASRZD010000385.1:0-4522 GCA_035686805.1 Armatimonadota bacterium | reverse complement strand
AGGATGGTTTCGGCGGCCTTGAGGTGAATGCGCGCCGACTTCTGGTCGTACATCAGGGCCGGAACGCCGTCAACCACATCCGGATTCCGAGAAGAAAGGAAGTCGGCGTTCAGTTCGGCGGCCGCATTCATGACCTCTATGGGCGCATCCAGGGAGTTCGCAATCTGGATGAGATGATGCCCCTTTGGGTTCTTATGCTCCTTGTTAATCGCCGCCGCCTTCAGCGCCTTCTCAGCGAGTTGCTGGCTGAAAAAGACGCTTGCATAGTAGACCCCCGCATCCAGCAATGTGATCGCTGCAGCGTGATCGGCCCTCGCCTGCGCCCAATATGCCTGCCCTAACTTCCTCAGGCCTAACCATCCCTCTTTTTCCAAAGTAAAACCCTTCTAGCGGAATGGTCTATGGTCAAGGGTCCAGGGTCCATGGCCGGAGGTATGTCTCCTATCTGCCATTGACCATTGGCCATCGACCATTGACCATCTCATCCGACTGCCTCCAGAATCCTGGAGAAAAACAACTTCTGAAATCGGCCGGCGTCCACCGAGGTGCAGATTCTTACCGGGGAGTCATCGGCTTCATAGTAGCTTATCTGCCCGGCCCTGGCCATATCAACTTCCGCCCTCACCGGGACCATCTCGAAGATATCCGGCTCGGCACAGATTGCCACCGCCGTTGAATCATGCATCGCAGTGGTATCCCGGCCAACCAGTGAGAACCAATCCTCGGTCATGAGGCTCATGAATTCGGCGAGCGGAGTCCCTGCCGCCGATATCTCTTCTACCATCCGCCGAGTAAGGCTGGTCTGGAGGGTCACATTCAACCCTGCCAGCACGATTGGTATACCCGAATTGAGCACTATTTCAGCCGCTTCGGGATCGAGCGCAATGTTGTGCTCGCCCCCGGCATTCTCCGGCCCGAAGCCGTTGAATGTCGAGGCCATGGCGACTATGCCCTTATATCGGGCCATCTCGCTCGGGTAGTCTCTGATCGCCATACCAACATTCGTCATAGGGCCGATGGGTATGAGAACGGTATCCTCGTTCGCCTGACTGGCAAGGAATTCCATCGCTGACTGATCGCCTGCCGGCAGTTCGATATCCGAGAAATCGAGGCCCTTCCCCTCGTGACCCGGCCAGTAGATCGGGCGCTCGGGGTTCATCGGCTTGCTTTCTCCTGGGATGACCGGAATATCCTCGCGGCCCGCGAGCTTCAGGAGCTTGAGGGCGATTCCTGCGCGAACGTCCATATTCCCGTGAACCAGGGTTATACCGCGTATGTCCAACTCCGGGGAGGCCAGCGCCAGCAGGAGAGCATAGGCATCGTCAATGTCGGTACCTATGTCCGTGTCTATGATCACCCGTTGAGCTGTGTTTGCCACGAGTTACTTATAACATAAAGAGGCTGGGGAGTTCAAACCGGGGTGTCGGGTGTCCGGTGTTTGGTGTCAGGGGTAAACGAACACCCAGCACCAAACACCAAACACCGATGTGGTAGAAGCTATCGAACTACCCGGGAATGGCAGGAGTCGGTCGGGCCTGAGGCAGGGCCTCTCTGGCATTTTGCAGCCATACGCGGGTAAGACGCGGCACGGTCGTGTCATTCGCCTTCGCGTCGGCGGAGGTCACGGTCAGGAGAAGCCGGTTTCCGACCATGATCGCCATTGTGTCTCCTGGTGCCCGCACAGCGTAGATATCCCTGGGCGCGAGCGGCTCATAGCCAAGTATGTATAGCAGGCGGTCATTCACCTTGTCAACCCTCTGATCAGCCGTGAATCCACCTGCCGGCACTCGAGCAATGGCGATCAACTGGTTCGCTACCACAACCTTCTCACTCATCGTGAATGCGCCGGCGAAAGTCGAAAGCGCCAGCAATGCCGCCACTCCGATGGGAATCAGTGTCAGTCGTTTCATCGAACTCACCTCCTCATTCATTCGAACCCAATTCAGAGAATCTATACCCGTGGGAAATCACAAGCAAACGGGATGTGAAGGAGGAGAGAGCCATCTGGTGTTGGGTGTTTGGTGTCAGGTGTGGGAACCCCAAGACCTATAACCAATAACCTACAACCCTTTTCAGGCATTGGCTGCCCGCCAAACGGCAAGCAACGCGAGTTTGGCGGCGGATTCCAGCACCCGGCGGTTGATGGCGGCCGGCACATCGCGGGTGGTGTGGTAGTTCGGATGCTCGCCGGCGGAGTAGATGAGCGAGGTGGGCACTTTCTTGCGGACGAAGGCCAGATGATCGCTGGCGCCCAGGACAACGTCGGCATTGAGCTTGAGACCCAGATCGTCTCCGCTAGATGCCAGGTATTGGTAGTGAGCTGGATAAGCCGATGCGCCGGTGGTCATGAACCCCTCCGGTGTGCCTGCCCCGACCATATCCAACTCGACATTGGAGACTACTTTGTCCAGGGGAAACGGCGCGTTCGCGGCGAAGTAATTCGAGCCGATGAGGCCCGCTTCCTCACCCGTCCAGGAAGCGAAGACTATCGTGCGACGAGGCTTCAGCCCACTGTTGCAGATTGCCCTGGCGACTTCCATCACGACCGACGTCCCCGACGCATTGTCGTCCGCGCCTCGGAAGATTCCATTCGCTGAACTGCCCAGATGATCAAAATGCGCCCCAACCATCACGATCTGATCGGCAAGGTCGCTTCCCGGCAGAACGCCCACAATGTTGAAGGTCGGCCGATCGGGATCACACACCGGTGTCACCTGCAGGCGAACGCTCGCCCCATGAGACCCGATTTGCGGCGAACTCGGGAGGATCTCGGATGCAATCTTTTGATCGAGTGCGAGATAAGGAAAGTCGGCAATGCTCCCCGACAAGCCCACGTTCGTGCCGGCGTCGCTATCAGGCTCGGGTGGCCTGCAGGTCAGGCACGCGACTGCGCCTCGCTGATAGGCGAAGAGCATCTTATGATAGTCTGTGAGCTTCTGTGCACCATCAGGCGTTCCAGGCAGCCAGAAGACTATCTTGCCGCTGACATCCAGGCCGACATAGTCCTCTTGCATCCCATAGCCCACAAACAATACTTCCGATTTCAGATCGAGGCCCCCGCGCCCATTGAACTGCCGATAGGCGAATGCCCTGGATTTCTCCTTGCCGGCGACGCAATAGGTAAGGGTGGCCTTGATGTCGTTCTTGGAGTTGATGAGGGCATACCGCATGGTCAACGGCTGCTCGAAGCCATCGAAGCCCTTGGTCTGGAATGCAGACAGCCCATCCTTGGCAAACTGAGAGGTGAGGTAGTCCGCGACCAGGGCTTGCTGAGGGCTTCCGGCCCGCCGACCGGCGAATTCGTCGCTGCACAGGCGCTGGATTGTAGACATCATCCTGGGGACGCTGACGAGCGACAGCAGTTGGTGCTCATCCTGCGTAAGAGCGGCATCCGACCGCCCGACCAACAACACTGCGAGCGCCAGAGTAGCAAGCGCCCTGACAAACAAGTATCCCCGAAAATGCCCCATCGTTTGCAGAAGGTTTTGGGTGTTAGGTTTTAGGTGTTAGGGGACCGGAGCCCCAGAACCTATAACCTACAACCCACAACCGTCCCCCGTCTATCTATACTGCAGATACGACCATCTAGTTTCGAGGAATTTTGCCAGCTCGTCTGCCCAGGAATCCATGATCTCCTTGATCGCCACTCCCGCCACAAGGGAATTCTGAACGTCATCAGATCCCGCCAGCCGGTCAAAGTGGTTCACCCCGTCAGTCCGCTCCCTGTACTTGAAATCCCCCGGATGAAGGTCCTGCAGAGCCTTTACCACATGCAGGCCGACTTCCACGGCGTCTACTTGGTCCCGGTCCATGAAGTGAACCTGCACCCCGGCGCACGGCTTTCCCTGGTGCTTCGAGGTCAGCGGGATGAAGTAGGTTGCCCTGAACCGAACGCCGGCGAGCTCGAGGCTGTTCAGGCGGTCGGCCATCTTGAAAGCATCTACCCACGGAGCGCCGACCATCTCGAACGGCTTGGTCGTGCCCCGCCCCTCGGAAAGCTCTGTTCCCTCGATCAGGCACGTGGCTACGAACGCCAGCGCCGACTCCCAGGTGGGGATATTCGGTGAGGGCCATACGAATGGCAGGCCGGTATCGTCGAACCACATGCAGCGCTCCCAGCCCTTGCATGGAATGACCTCGAGATCGGCATTGAACCCATACTCCCCGTTGAAGAGCCTCGCCAGCTCGCCGATCGTCATGCCGTGCCGCATGGGGATGGGGTGCAGGCCGACGAACGAAGCGAACTTGGGGTCGAGTATTCTGCCTTCGACCTTCACGCCGTTGATGGGATTCGGCCGGTCGAGTACGATGAATTTCTTCCCCACCTCGGCGCATGCCTGCATCACATAGGACATCGTGTAGGTGAAGGTGTAGAACCTCGCGCCGACGTCCTGGAGATCGTAGATGATAATGTCCACAAGATCGAGCATCTCAGGGGTCGGCCTCTTGGTCGGCCCATAGAGGCTGAAGACCGGGATGCCGGTTCGGGGGTCTTTGCCCGATTCGATCTCCTGCCCATCGG
>DASRZD010000384.1:0-5382 GCA_035686805.1 Armatimonadota bacterium | reverse complement strand
TTGTCGTCCTCGACAGTAACCAGCCTGCCCAGTACGTCGTAGGTGTAGCGCACGTATCGCGTGCCATCGACCGAGCCCCCGGACTTCGTGGCCGCTTCCTGCGTCACGCGATCAAGGCTGTCGCGAGTATAGGTCGTCACCTTCTCTGATCGGTACGCGTGACTCGTGCCGACTGTTGTACGTATAACCGATGTCGCCAGATCTGCAATTGGGACTCCAAACAGTCTTAGTTTGATCTAACGGCACAGTCAATCCTCAACCACAAAAGTGATAGGTGTCTCAATCTTACCCCCCCAGACTGAATCCATTCTTACATCCTGATAGGCGGCATCACTGTCACCCTGGAGGACCAGCCTTCCCGAATACATCCCTGGACCTTTGACGAACGGCCTAAGCCATATCCGCTCTGTGCGCGATTCCCCTCGTCGATTTACGATGTAAACCGGAGGTTGATATGAATAAGCCTCTCCGCTCTCCTGAAAGAACAGGATCCTGAAGCCGGCGTTTTCCGGGGGAGCTGCAAAGACAACCGAAATAGCATCACCACAGCAATTTCCGAAATAGACTGAAGTCCTCATTGCGCGGTCCACCGTGGGGCTACTTATACGACGTATCTCCGGAGCCTTCAGAGGATCAACCATGTCTACAGAGAAAGGCACAACTGAAGTGCCGGAATAGGTCTTGCCATTAGGAGTCTTTATGGCAATCCTCGTACGCTCTGGCAACAAAGAACCCGGGATGGAGCTCAGACTAGGCCAACGCCAGCACTCTTTTGAAACCTGTTGGAACTCTACATGCACGGTAACACGCCCCTCTTGCCTGCCAATCTCCTTTCTTGGCTCAAGCAAGTACACGCGGTCCCTGTACACCTCGTTCTGAACGCCATAAATGCACGAATGGCCCGCAAGTTCTATCACGACCTCTAGCTTGGTGCATCTCATGTTGGCGAGCTGAACAGGATAACGGAATTTCACCTCGATGGCGACGGGCCTTGAGAGCGGATACACGCCTCTGAATCTTAGGACAGGCCGGAAAAGCTCCTGTAAGATTTGCCGTCCGTCCTCCTTCGAAACTGCACATGAGCCTATTAGACAAGCTAATTCGTGATAGGCATCATAGTCTGGCTGCTTCGAGTACCGCAGAAGCAAATCCGATACTGTTTTGCTTGATCGATTCTGAAGAATGGTAACCGCGGCTATCAGAGCAACGCCAACGCAGCAGGCCACGATGATTCTTCGGCACCGAGGACTATGCCTGTTACGTTTCAAATCTATATCCGATAGCTCATTGGTACGCGAATACTTGTGCAAGTCCCCGTGTTCCCCTATAACAAAGCTTCGGAGCTAAGATGATGCAACTTCAGATCGGTAACTGGAAGAAAGGACAGGCCCACTTCTCGAGTGGGCCTGTCTTCCCTCCCGCATCTTGCAATGTAGGTGGGCCGGGAATGAGCGATGCACCTAAATCCGCTACGCATAACTGCCTTCAGTCGTCTACTTGGTGCTCGGTCCCGCCGCTGTCCAATGGCCTTTATCATCTTTCTTGAGGCTAAAGCTCCAAGTGATCTTTGGGCCTGTCTTCTCGCATCCGACAACAACGACATCGAATGATCCCTGAACCTGGTCTAATTTGGCTGCCTCAACCATTGACTCATCCCCAGGCAGGCCAGTGAAGTAAACACCCGGACTATCTTCATAGGCGACAAATCCTTTGTCAACACTCGTTTCAGGTTCCTTCTTGTTTAGCGTAGCCCAGATGTCGTGCCAATCATATTTTTGACCTCCCGTATATGTCACGGTCGTGTTCTCTTGGCGTAATCCTTGTATCGGACAATCGGGGTGTTCCTTGTTGTGTTCGCGTAGTTTCTCCCATGATGCCACCCCATTCCAGTCAAGGTAGACCCGCACACTAAAAGCGAACATCCTTAGCTTCCAAGTCTTTGGCAGGCCAGCTGGGACTTTCTTGGCTTCTCCAGTGCGAGGATCTATCTCGTACTTGAATGCGATCTCCGGACCAGCTTCCCCAATCGTTGCTCCGGCCAGCAAGGGAACCGACAGTTCTACTATGTCTAGGTCCGCTCCAGGCACGCCCCTCATGATGGCAGAGAAGCTTCCGGCGGACTTTACGACCTTTATGCTCAATTCCTTGCATTTCGGACTCTCCTCAAGACCCAGAAAATCAGTGAGGTTTAGGGGACTATCTGAAACGAATGCGTACTTGTTCAACCCGTCAACGTATCCGAGACGATCTCTCTGCATGAACCTCCCCAGCACCGGGCTGAGATCCCGATTTCTGAAGTAGTAAAGCCCCGCATCGTTGTCCCACCTCTGCCCCTGGAAAAGGAGCATATTGCCGGTGGAGCCGTCGAGGATGAAGCCGTATTCGCCGTAAGGATCGTACTTGATCTTCTCGACGACATCCCCGTCGCTCTCGGCAAGAGCAACAACATTGAAGTTGGCCTGCTGGCAGTAGAAGAAGCGAGAGCTTCCGCCGGCGTCCGTGCAGTCGCCGTCGTTGTCGGTGTCCTTGTCAAAGATCAACGGCTCGTCGATGTATAGCCCACCGTAAACGTACTGGCGGCGGGCTTCCCATGTGCCACCGTCGTCTTCGCGTTCCTCGATACACCGCCAGCCGTCGTACAAGTATATCACATCGGTTCCCGAATTCAAGTCTTTTTTTGCCCGGCGATTCAGGCCGTCGTAAAAGTACTGCACGACGGGATTGTCGCCCCAAGGACTGCTTTCGGGATTTTCCCCATCATATTGTGTTGTGTGCCAGATTTCGATCAACCTGTTGCGGTAGTCGTAGACGTGTTTATCCGCCTTGTTGGTTGGATCAGTTCGGTCTGGCAGGATGCGGAGGTTGCCGGCATCGTCGTGGATGACATCAAATGAACCGATCGCCCCCTCTGGATCAATCGTGTCGATCTCGTTGACGCTGAAATGGGTACGGGCATCGCTGGGGGTGCCGTCGCTGCCGCTGTCGTTCGAGTCAATTGCCAAGCCGGAGGGATTGTCCCAGTTGCCGAGGGAATCGAGCACCCAGGTCTGCTCGCGGCTGGGCGTCCCGGTGATGCCGTCCTTGTTTGCGTTGAGATCACCGCGCTTGTAGTTGGTCAATCGGTGGAGAGTGTCGTAGGTGTAATATTCGTCTGCCGTCGTATTGACCAAGTCCTCCTGATAGTTGCGGTCGGAGGCATATGAATAGCCGTATCCGAACTCGGCGATGTCTGTGCCGCCGCTCACCTTGTAATGCCGCATCCAGGTGATCCGGCCCCAGCGGTCATACCCATCGAGATCGGCTTGGTCGCGGAGGGTGAGCTTGACGATCCGGCTGCCGCCGTTGTTGCCGATTCCGCGATCCTGCATGTAACGTCCCTTGAACGCGTAATCGCCGATAGTGTTCCCGCCTTCGGTGACGCCGGTCAGACGGTGCAGCCCGTCGTGGGTGAAGGAAATCGGGCGGGAATTCGGGTACGTGAGGCTCTCGCGGACGCCATCGCCCGTGACGATCGCCGTAGCCGTCCGGGCGGAGGAGCCGGCGAGATGCTGCTTTTCATGGATGGTGAGATCTGTCCCATTGGCCTCCCATGTGTAGACATATTCAACCTTGCTGAAGTCATAATCGGGGTTTCCGCCGCTATCTTGATGGTTATCGTCCTCAACTGTGAGCAGCCTGCTGAGCACGTCATAGGTGTAGCGCACGTACCGTGTGCCATCGACCGAGCCGCCGGATCTCGTGGCCGCTTCCTGCGTCACGCGGTCAAGGCTGTCGCGCGTATAGGTCGTCACCCAGCTTCGTTGATCGGTGCGGGTGGCGAGGGTGCCATCATTGTTGTATGTGTAGCTTACCTCACCCGAATCGGGATAGATGACCTTGCTTACCCGCATGGCGTCCTTCGCCTCATCGCGGTAGTATTTCGTGATGCCGCCGTTGTCGGCTGTAATCTTCTCGTAGAACTTGCCTTGCGCATCCTCCTGATCGTAGGCGTAGGTGGTGGAGCGGTTGATGCTGTTCTTATCTTCGGCAGTGGACGTGACACGTGAGAGTTTGTCATATGCGGTTTCGGTGACGCGGCCGTCGGGGTCAGTCACCTGCGTCGTGCGGGCCAGGCCGTCATAGCTGTACTTCGTGACGAGCTTTGTGCTGTCGGAAGCGGAGGGCTCCGAAGGATAGGATTCGTCTCCCCAGTCGGCGGGGTCCTCCTTAAGCGCGAAATCATCAGGTATGACCGTCTTGCCCCAGTTGCTGACGGTCTTGAGACGGCCGTCGTCGTCGAAGTACTGGAACACCAGCTCGGTCCGCCATGTCGGGGTGGCGTCGAGCTTGTGTTTCGTCGCGAGCCGGACGGACTCCCCGGCCTTATTGAAGCGATACACGGTATAGTTTCCCAGATGGTCTTCGATCTTGTATTGCCGGCCGGCCGGGTCGTAGGTGTAATCCGTCTGGTGGTTGCTGTCGTCCTTCACGCGGCGCAACTGCCCCGCCTTGTCAAAGTAGTAGTTGGTCGTGATGGCGTAGTTTGAGTTTCCCGGATTCAGGGCCTTTCGACGAACAATCCGTCCTGCTTCGTCGTACTCTACCTTCGAGTCAGCCATCAGTACGCCGCTGCTGTCGGGATCACCGTCATATTGCTTGCTCTCCGTCGTCCGGTCCATGTTGTCATAGAGATACACTCCATAGAGGTACTGGCTGTTCCCCGGGTCAATATCGGCTCGTGTCTGCGTGAGGCGGCCCCGGTAGTCATACTCATAGGTTGTTTCGTTGTTGCGCCCGTCCTTGGAGGTCGTGAGCCGTCCGGCATAGTCATAGTCGTTCGTTTGAACCGTAACCTGGGTGTTGTTCCTGGCCGCGCGGGTGATTTCCTTGACGAGTCCAGTCGTTTCCAGGTAATTGTAGAACGTGACGTTGCCGGTCACTTCCTCATTCTGCCCGGCGAGATCGAGGATCCCTTGAGAGACCTTCTTCAGCCTGCCGGCAGCATCGTATTCCTTCTCGGTGGACCTTCCCAGGCCATCGGTGGTGGTGAGCACACGGCCGAATCTGTCGTAGCTGTAGGTGTTTTCCGCGAGCAGTGTGTCCTGGGCATCTTTGTGCTGCTCGGTGAGCACGCGGTCTGCATCGTCGTACGTCCGCACGACCTTGTTCGACAGCGGAGAATTCTGCGTCGTCACGTCTCCCCATGCCCCGTCCTCGCCCGAGTAGGTAAATGACGTCGCTCGGGCCAATCCGCCGGGATCGGTGGTCGTGCTGCTTCGCTTCCAGATTCCGCCGACGACGCTGTAAGCGTGGCGTGTCTCGATCTGCAGCCCACCCGTCTGATCGCTCTCGATGATGCGAGTAAGCTCGAAGCAGGTGGTGCTGTTGTTGATCCCATCGCTG
>DASRZD010000383.1:0-6229 GCA_035686805.1 Armatimonadota bacterium | reverse complement strand
GGAGTTGATCGGAAACCTGATCGAGGCGGGGATCAGTCTGGATAACATCTATTCTGACCCGCTCGTTTTCCCGATCGCCAATGGTGGAGAGTACGGCGTCGCGGTCCTGGACACCATCCGCACCGTCAAGGCCGAGTTCCCAGGCATCCATGCCAGCGCAGGCGTGAGCAACGTCTCGCACGGAATGCCCGCGCGCAAGTTCCTCAATCAGGCGTTCACCGTGATGTGCATGACCGCCGGCCTTGATGCGGCCATCGTTGACCCGATGGACAAGCAGCTCATGGCGCTCGTCTATGCGACCGAGGCTCTTCTCGGCCGTGACGAGTTCTGCACGGAATACCTCTCCGCCGCCCGCGAAGGGAAGTTCGAGGTCTGACGCGAGTCAGGAGTTCGAGGTCGGAGCGCGGAGTGTGCAATGGGCGGCCTGGAATTCAGGCCGCCCATCCTTAATCCGCTTAGCAAAGCGACTGGGCGATCTTCACAGCCTCGTCGAGGCTGAGCCTGATGCCACCTAGTATGTAGCTCATACCGTCGGCTTCCCATGTAAGGGAGTTCTGCCCCATGTCTTCCTCGATCCACGCCGCCGGCTTGCCGTTGAGTGTAATGGCTCGGATCGGCGCATCGGTGCTCATCGTTATGCCCGTTACCACTGACTTTGATGTGATCCCTTGAGGCGACCTCGTAACCGGAACACTCTTGGTCCCAACTGGATTCTGTACAAGGACTATGTCGCCGGCTGTGAAGCTGGCATACCGGAGCAGCAGCGCCTCCGATGGTGTGACCAGCGCTTCGACAAGTAGATATCCAGGCGGCAGATATTCCGGCTGCTTGAACTCAGTGCTGGACACGGATTCCTGTGCCAGATCGAAGGAAGGATAATAGCGGACCGTGGGGTCCGCCCCTTCCGGCACATTGCCCCCAAATGCTGCGATGGGGGTCTGAACCAACCACATCCGCACATTCGTTGTGCTCGGGGGTGGCGTGCCCTGCGGCTGCATCGGGGCCTGTTTTACCGTCGTATGCTCCCCAACCACTAGACTGCGCACATAACTGTCCAAGTTCATGGCGGCTGCGGGCAATGTGCCCGGCCATATGAGAGGCAGCGCAACAACTGCAAAAAGAACAGCCAGCGCCGTGACCGCAGGCAGCGGCCTCCAGACGTAAGTTTGAAATGCTTTCATGACGGCCTCCTTCTGATTCTGTCGTCGTATTCTCTTCAGTTCCCGCGCGTCTATTCCATGGAGAAGACGGTTTCTGAGCGCCTGCCGAATCCGACTCTCGCCACTGAAGTCAGCGTCCGCCAACATGCGGGCAATGGCCCGCTTATCACATTCCTCTGCATCGGTCGGACCGGTCTTTCTGCCGCTCAGTATCTCGTCCAGTTCACGGCTGAAGCGGTCTGCCTGGTTTCTCTCGCTCATAGGTCTTCCTCCGTGCATAGTTCGATTCGCAATCGTCCTATCGCCCGATACAGGATCACGGCCACATTGCTTTCCGTCAGCCCGCACAGTCGTGAGATAGAGCGATTGGTGAGTCTAGCGGCAAACTTCAGAGCGATTATCTCACGCTCTCGATCGCTCAGACTCGAAACAGCCGTCCGCAGGCGGTCAAGCGTCTCATTACGAATTGCGACGTCTTCGGGCTGAGGAGCATCGCTTGCCTGATCACGCAGCGCGTCCAGTGGCAGCCAGCGGTAACGCATTCGGCTGCGAAGATGGTCGGTAACTGCGTTCCGGGCGATAGCAAAAAGCCAATCGGCGAAAGGCGCCCGCTCCGGACGGTAGCCCTTGATCTTGATCAGGGCTTTCTCGAAGATCTGAGCAGTGATGTCGTCTGCCGCTTCGGCATCCCGGACATGATATCGGATATAGCTGAAAACGCGCGGGAAGTAATGGTCGTAGATGGCGGCAAAGGCGCTCGGCTCGGCCTTAGCCTGGGCGATCAATGCCTGCTCCTCCACCAATGCCATGACATTCATGTCCTCGGATACCTCCGTGCAAGACTCCTAGGTGTCTCCAGTATCAGGTACGCCCGGAGAGGGGAAGTATTACATTATATCTGACGCGCCCGGCGGCGTTTGGGATACAAGCGAACTGGAACAGTTTCATTAACGTCCAGAGTCGAACTGATGAAGGCACATGGGAATGATGAGAGTCGAACTCATCGGTCTGTCCATAATCGTGCTCCTTACCGTGATCCCGCTTGCGCTGTCCTTGCTTGCGCTCTTGGACTGGACGAAGGCTCGGCTCACTCACAGCCGGCGGCGATGGTGGATACTCCGGCTTGCCATCATTGCCGATATTGTCCTTGCCTTGTGTCTAGTTGACGGCTTTCTCTTAGAGCCCAGGATGCTCACCATTACCCGCATATCGGCAATCTCCCCCAAGGTTGCCTCTACCTTGAAGATCGTGCATGTGACGGACATACACTTCGAGATGAAGACCTCGCTGACGGAGAAGATTCTTGTAGCCATCAAACGTGAGAATCCTGACTTGATCTTCGTTACCGGGGACATCCATCAGCTTGGCAAGTATGATAAGAGCCAGTTCGGAGACTTCCTCTCGAGGCTTTGCTCTATTGCGCCTACCTACGGTGTCACCGGCTTCGATGATGAGCTTGCCCTCAACGAAGGATCATTCGGTAAGCTGCATCTGGTGAACGACTCGGGTGCCGCCCTGTCGATCCGAGGAACAGCAGTCCATATCAAGGGCTTACGAGCGTCAAAGCGACCTCAGGCGAATTCGTTGAGTCTTGTTCTGATGCATTCGCCGGATGGTATACCTAGAGCCGCGAGAGAACGCCGATTGGTGCTTTGCCGGCCATACCCACGGGGGACAAGTGCGTCTTCCATTCTGGGGCGCGATAGTGACAGCAGCCAGTACAGGCAAGCGATATGAGTATGGGCGGTATAGAATCGGGGAGACGAACGCCTTTGTATCTCGCGGCATCGGCCTTGAGCCACCCCCTGCTCCTCAGGTCCGATTTCTCTGCCCGCCGGAGATCGTAGTGCTTACCCTGAAAAGGTAGAGACTTGACCATGCTTGCGTGTTGAATTCCGCCGATGAACCTGGTATAATCTCCCTGGTGTGGGGCAGTGGCTCAGTTGGGAGAGCGCGTCCCTCGCACGGACGAGGTCAGGGGTTCGAATCCCCTCTGCTCCACCAACATTATTGAGACTTAATAGTCTCTTGTTGTTCATGATATTGAACCGCGCGCCACGCTCATATTTTGACGATGTGAGCGTGGTTCTGCTTCGTACGCCGCCTCGATAGGAGAGTGAGAATCGACTGAGATGCTGAAAACAGTAACATTATTGTGCGGTTTGGGAGCTACCCTTATTCTAACACTTTCATCAAGGGGATGGTGTGTGCCAGAAATCAGTGCCGGACCCGCGCAGAGTGGTCTGAGTATTCAATCAGTGGAGTTCGAACCGATTGGCTCCGGCAAGAACGTGGCGCACGTTAGCGTTTCTAATCCGACGACTAAGCAGAAGGTCTTCCTCATAGACATCCGGACAGATGGTCGTCCCGGGTGGGAACGCCAGTACACTGCCACCATGAACGCAGGAGAGACAAGACGAGTTCGTTGCGCTTTCTCCTTCGTTGGGGGTATTGCGAAGGATTCCTCGATAAGGCTCAGGTTCTATGAACCAGTCTCGGCGGGGAGCTGGGACGACAGCCAATACTTCCAGCAGCAGCTGTTCAGCCTGAGCGATTTAGAGTTGACAAAGTCGGCAAAACTGAAGTCCGTGCCGGAATCCGATGCCAGGGCAGTTCAGGCCGGACGCGAATTCAGCTCATTCCAGCAGCTTATCCGCGAGGAACACTACGGCAAGATATGGGACTCGGTCTTCTCCAAAGACTACCAGGATGCAAGCTTCCAATCACTGGATTCCTTTGAGAATTCCATGACAGGGTCTGACTCGACTTGCCTGTTCTTCTGGGATCGTGACACTCTACTGAGTATGCACCCTGCTTCCGTGGACAGTTCGAGCAATCTTATCGTCCTCTCGGTGACGAACGGCAAGGAGACATGGCAAATCAACTTCGCCCCATCAAAGAACGGCTGGCGCATCGACTGGATCAGTGGCTATGTGCCAGCCGTTCTTCAGCCTCCCGATCGAGACAAAATACTAGGAATTCTGCTAGCGAAAACACAGACGTTCAACACTCAGCACTTCGAGATCCATTACTACAAGAACTCCACTGCCGAACGGGAACTTAACTCAATAGCACAGACCAGGGAGAAAGGGTATGCCCAAATCGTTGAATCCCTGGAGTTATCCGGATTGCCAAGTGACAAGAAAATAAAGCTGTTCCTCTTTGAGGACATGAAGACCAAGTTCCTAGACACACGCACCATTGGACTGGGGTTTGCCGGCAATGTTGCCGGTGAGGACATCGTAGGGGAAGTGTACAATAAAAAGCAGCGCGTCGACCCATACCACGAGCTCACTCATTTCCTCACGAGGCCATACGGCGAGCCGCCGGCTATCCTGAATGAAGGCATTGCGGTGTATATGTCGGAGCGGCTGGGAGGAGCGCCCGCGCTGCAATACCTGGGGGGTAGAGACCAGGCGTTATATGCCCGGGTCCGTGATTTCAAGCAGAAAGGTGAATGGATAAGTCTCAAGGAACTGCTCAGTTACACGAATATAGGCTCACAGGGGAGCCGGACTGTGCTCGCGTATGTCGAGGCTGGTGCATTCGTCAAGTACCTGATTGAGACGTTTGGAAAGGATAGGTTCCTCGATGCATTCAAGAAACTAGAGAACTCCGAGGATCCCAAAATCCTCCGCCAGAATCAAGAGGAGCTTGAGCGAATCTACGGGTCCCCCTTACTGAAGCTTGAGGAGGATTGGGAACGGTCGTTCCTGTCCAACAGCCCCTAGGATAAGATATCACATACAGTGAGAGCAATCTAGTCCTGAAGGCCAGGATCAAAGCACAGGACTGAAGATGCATGTGTATACCCGTAGATATGCACATGCATCTTCGCCGAAACTCTTGTTTCTAAGTTCTCAGCCAGTATATCGCTGTACGTAGTACGGTGTATCGGGATTTGAACGAAGTGGAAATCCCAATACGATTGATCTTTGGACCTGAGAGAAAGCCGCTGACGATTGTTGCGGAGGGCACGATTCCTCCACCACTCCTTCTCTAATCATCATGTCCTTAGGACGGGCAGGATTCAATCCTACCCCTACCGAATGTCTACCTCAACAAACAGCTTCAAGGAGAATTCCATGTCCCAAGTCAAGCCCGGTCTCGAGGTACTTATTGACGAACAGCTCGATCTCGTCCAAGGTAAGCGGGTCGGCGTAATCACGAATCACAGCGCCGTCACGAGCGATTGCACTCATATCGTGGATGCACTGCTCAAGGCGGGGGTGAATATCACCGCCCTCTATGGGCCAGAGCACGGCGTGTGGGGGCATGTCGCCGACGGGCAGGAAATAGATTCGAGCAAGGATCCCCGAACCGGCATCCCAGTATTCAGCCTCTATGGGCCGACCAAAAGGCCGACCCCCGAGATGCTTGATCTGGTAGACATCATCGTCTATGACCTCCAGGACGTGGGGGCGCGGTTCTATACCTTCACCTACACCATGTCATACTGCATGCAGGCATGCGCCGAAGTGGGCAAGAAATTCATCGTGCTCGACCGCCCAAACCCAATCACCGGCCTGAAGGTCGAGGGCCGAGTACTCGACCCGAAGTTCGCTTCATTCGTGGGCCTGCACCCGATTCCCTTCCGGCACGGCATGACGATCGGCGAGCTGGCGAGGATGTTCAATGGCGAGTATGGCTTCAACGCCGACCTGGAGGTGATTCCGTGCAAGGGCTGGGAGCGGTGCATGTGGTTCGACGAGACCGGCCTGCCGTTCGTATGGCCCTCGCCGAATATCCCCACCTGGGAATCTGCGCTGGCGTTCGTAGCCACATGTCTGATCGAGGGGACCGAGCTTTCCGAGGGGCGAGGCACGACGAAGCCATTCGAGATGGTCGGAGCTCCCTACGTGGATGCTTTCAAGACGGCCGACCGCCTGAACAGCATCGGGCTTTCGGGAGTGCGATTCAGGGCAACCTACTTCATCCCGCATCTTTCCAAGCACAATGGAGTACCATGTGCCGGCGTACAGATCCACTTCATGGACAGAGACCAAGTTAATGCTGTGGAAGTCGGTTTGCATGTGGTAAAAACTCTACAGGACCTTCATCCGGGGGAT
>DASRZD010000382.1:0-25552 GCA_035686805.1 Armatimonadota bacterium | reverse complement strand
CGGTGTCGTTGAGGACTGGGGATACGATACCAGGCTGCTCGCATGGCATGGCTACTGGTTCACATGGCTCCAGAACTACAAGTCCATGATTGTTCCGTAGTCTGCTTGCAGCACGACTAGCTAAAAAAGGCAGTCCCGATTCTCGTCGGGGCTGCCTTCCTGTCCTATCATCCCTCCGTACAATTACCAGTTTTCCGCATTTCCATCTGACCCTCAGCCGCCTTCCGGGCATAATTATACTAAGGGCACACTGCAGATGGTCAATGGTCTATGGCCGATGGTCAATGGGAGAAGGAAACATAGACCATGGACCCTCGACCATTGAACACGAATCCGGAGGGGCGCATGGAGCACATCAAGCTTGACGATATCATTCCGCACACTGGCCAGCCGCGGAAGACATTCTACGAGACCAGCCTGAACGAGCTTGCTCAGTCAATCAAGGAACGCGGGGTCCTCGAGCCGATAGTCGTTCGCCCAAGAGACGGCAAGTACGAAATCGTCATGGGCGAGCGAAGGTTCAGGGCGTCGAAGCTCGCGGGATTGGCCGAAATACCGGCCGTCGTTCGCGAGATGTCCGACGAAGACATGGCCTGTGACTCCCTCCTCGAGAACTTCCAGCGCGAGGACTTGAACCCGGTTGATCGGGCGAAGGCCATCGAGGGCCTGCTGGAGTTCATGACCTGGGAGCAGTGCGCGAAGGCGCTCGGCGTCAGCGAGAGCACCCTACGCCGATATCTCGAGCTCCTGGAATTGCCGGCACAGGTCCAGCGTGCCCTCGTGGAATCATGGGATAAGACTGCTTCGGGCAGTTTTACCGAGGCCCATGCCCGGGTCCTAAAGAGCCTCAACGGAGACCTGGCGACTCAGCTTCGAGTCGTTGGGAAGATCAACGCCGACAACCTCTCCGTCGCCGAAGCCCGCAGGCTCGTCGAGGCAATATGCGAAGTCCCTGCCAAGAAGGAGGCATTCCTGCGCATTCCTCTCCGCGCCACCGAGGAAATCCTCGCCTCCATGGGCAAGGCGAAGAACAAGATAAAGCCCTTCAAACCCCAGACCGCCGATCTCCGTCTGGCTGCCCTCGAGAAAGCGGCCGGCCAGCTCTCGAACCTGATTGATGAGCGGCTGGTTGACTACCTCAAGGAAACTCAGATGAACCAGCTCCTCAGCACGTGCAAGGCTTTGCTGGCGGAGTTGGACGGCCTGAGCGAAAAGGCGCGTTATGCCCTCCAGAAAGGCGACGATGGGTGGAAGGAAGTCTATATCCATTGCCCGATGTGCGGACGCATCGAGTTGATCGGCAGCATGAAATGCGTAGTCTGCGGAACGGTACTTCGCCGATGCCTGGATTGCGGGAACTACGACAAAGTCTACCAGAAGTGCGGCATCTCGGAGTCATACGTTTATATGTCCGACGCTGACTCCCCGGACGACCATTCTCCATCCTACAAGTGCGCAGACTATAAGCCGCGGTTCGACCTGCGCAAGGCAGCGTGACGGATGGGGGTCTTTGGTTTTGGGTTTTGGGTTTTTGGGGCTCTCCCCCCTATAACCTAGAACCTATAACCCAAAACCTAGCCTTTCTTCTTGTACCGTCCCATGATCTGCCCCTGGCCGAGGACGTGCCCTTTCATGGCAGCAAGCACTTGCTGCTTCGTCGCGCCGGGCTGCAGTTCGAGCATCTTGTCCAGGGCATAGAGCTTGAAGTAGTATCTGTGCGTCCCGCTCGGCGGGCAAGGGCCGGTGTAGCCGATCTTCTTTGACCCGTTTACGCCCTGCCTCGTGCCGTTCGTGAGGGTCTTCTCTCGAGGGATGTTCTCTCCAAGCTTCCGCTCAGTCGCCGGGATGTCGTACATCACCCAATGGACGAAAGTCCCCATCGGCGCATCCGGGTCATCTGCGATCAACGCCAGGCTCTTAGTGCCCCGAGGTACTGAGGTCCATGCCAGCGGCGGAGAGATATTCTCCCCGTCACACGTGTACTTCGCCGGGATGAGGCTTCCCTCGTGAAATGCAGTACTGGTCACCTGAATTGCACTCTCCGCCTGAACCGCCAACGCCATCAGTATCACCAAACAGAAGTATTTCATGTTTCCCTCTTATCCTGAAAATCAGATCTTTAATCCAAATATACGCTTGACACCCAGCCGAGCGCAAGGTATAATCACGACGCTTTGCTTGGTACCCAATGAGAATAGCATGGATTGCGATTCTAAGTCTCATGGCAGGTGTGGCCTGCGTGGCTAGCTCCACGATGGAGATCCGGCAGATTCCAGGTCAGGCGGAACTCGGCACCGTCGAGATCCACGGCGTCGGCGCTGGTGATTTCAACCCCCATCTCTGGCAGAAGGGCGGCCTCAACTTCGTTCCCGACGTCCGCTCCCCGATCATCGAGCCGAGAAAGTCAGGTGTCTTTCGCAATATCTACGCTCCTTCGGCAGTCCAGACGGAAGACGGCTGGCGTCTCTTCTATGGCGCTTGGGATGGTGTGCCGACCGGAAATGATCGGATCTACTCGGTAACTACTCGCGATTTCATTGATTTCGACGATCGCCGAATAGAGATCGAGCATGGGGAGTTCGTCCATTGCTGCAATGTGAGCGCCATCCGCCTGCCGACCGGCGAATATCGCCTTATGTGCACGGTCTACCCCGACTCCCGAGATCAGAATAAGCCGGCCCTCTTCACCAGTCCCGACGGCAGATACTGGAACGGCCGGCGAGCGCCGTATCCTGCCAGGAAGGCGGATATCATCTCGATTGAGCGATATCCGCCTTATCCCGACGCCGACATCAATGGCATGAACGTCCTCTTGTACGAGGATGGGCATTATCGCCTCTACTTCAACAACTTCCACGACTTCGGCAAAGTCTACCGGGCGACCTCCGAGGACGGCAAGCACTTCCGGTTCGAAGGGCCGGTCTTGGAAATGGGCTCGGTCGTGAATGACGTGAAGAAGCTCCAGGTCGCTGGCGAGGTCTACTACCTCATGGGCCTCCACATGAACACGCAGAAACTCTGGTACAGCCTCTCGAATGATGGAATTCATTTCAACTCGGCAAGAGAGCTTGCTGCAAACCTGGGGGACAAAGACCGCTATATCGTTGCCGTCGGTTGGGTGGTGAAGGATCAGCGGGTTCTTGGATTTCTCTATGGGGCAGGGGAAGTCCCCAGCCTGGATAGAAATCGGATATTCGCACGGTGGCTTCAGAAGAAAGTCGCATTCATTGCAGATGACGGCACGCGCTACGAGCCGGCGGCCGCTCTTGGGCCTGATCGTCAGATAATCGCAGTTCCGAAAGACAAAGAGGTCAAGGGTGATTTCGTCGTGTATGCGGAAGATGGCTCTACCGAGTTGTTGAGGTGCGCAGGCACGCTCACTTCGGGAGCGGTTTTCGAGGTTGCAGGAGTATAGGCGCTTGCCGGCATTTTTGCCTGTTTTCCGTCTAACTGTTGACAAGGCGGTGAAAACCGGTTATAATCTACCTTAAGCATGTGACAAGCGCAGGCTTCATTATGCCCTCTTACAGCTTGCGCCGGGACGTCTAAGTAAGCATGGGCAAGCATCCCAAGCGTTTTTTGGCTATGGGATGTTTAGGCTTGTGTCAGGTTATGGTACTATCGAACAAACGGGCATTTGCTCGTGAAACGGACTTGGGCAGGAGGAACCCATGCACACAAGGATTAGTGTTTTCGCGGCGTTATTCTTAGTCCTCGCCGTCTTGCTGTCTATGCCCCTGGCAGCCCAGGAGCCGCTGCGTGGATTGGTCGTGGACAGAGGATCTGACGCCCTCTGGCTCGGCTTTCCTTCAGCAGCCCAAAAAGGCATGGTTTTCAACGTAATGCTCGTTCCCGGCAGCGAAGTGGTCGCCCGGGCCAAGATTCTGGAGGCCACGCCGGACGCTCCCTATGTCGCGAAGGCGAGCTTTACCATGCTTGACAAGAAGGCTTTCATACCCATAGGGGCCTATGTGGAAGCAACAAACGTGGCAGTTGCGGATAGGGATAAGGAGCCCGGGTATAAGGCCGTGACCTTAGGTCCCAAGGGGCCGAATCCACTTAGCCTGCAGGCAGGCGTGTTTTTCCCGAGCAGCGATGAGCTGAGTGAAGAGACCGACCAGGCTTGGCCTGCTTTGCAGTTGAACTACAGGCTGTGCAAGTCCGAATCAACCGAAGTCAGCCTGGGGGTGGCCCACTACAGGAAGCGTGGCACATTCCCTGTCGGCCTGGTCACCGGCCTGCGTAATCTCCAGATGATCCCCGTAACCGTGGACGTCAAGTTCAGGATGTCCGAGGATGCGAAGAAGGGCTGGTACGGAAAAGTAGGCGCGGGCGCATTCATTGCCAATGATCGGCGTGCTATTCCCGCCGTATCGGATGAGACGGTGCATAGCACTACCATAGGCTGGCAGGCCGCCCTGGGGTATGAGAATAAGCGCGGCCGCTCAGCTCAGTTAGGTTATATTGATGCCCGACACAGGGATTTCAAGGGCGTCACTTTCACTTTGGGAGCGAGGTTCTAGCTCCCAAACCCTTGCTTGCTATACAGATCAGGGAGAGCACTGTAATTCAGAGAGGAGGTGAGCGATAATGATAGAGAGGATCAAGGGCCTGATCAAGGATGAGGAAGGGGCAACTATGGTCGAATACGCGCTCATGCTGGCGTTGATCGCGGTGGTCTGCATCGCGGTGGTAGGAAAAATCGGTCAGAGTGCGAAAGGCAAGTTCCAGGAGGTCGACGATAGCCTCGCACCTGCCGCGCCATAGGGCGCTCCTTCCGGTTCGGTTCTGCGCCCTGGTTTCCAAGGCGCAGGACCGAATCATCATTGGAAAATGTTGTTGCCGACAATACATACGATCGTTCTGGCGGTATTGACAGTTCTGTTAGGCGTTGCGCTCTACACGGATCTGCGATACGGCAAGATATATAACAAGCTTACCCTTCCATGTATTGCCGCAGGCTTGGCGCTCGGCTTTGCCGGCGGCGGCATTTCGGGACTGCTGCAGAGCCTGGCAGGAATCGGATTGGTGTTGGCTTTGTACCTGATACTTGCTCCAAAAGCAGGGGTGGGTGGAGGAGACGCAAAGCTTATGATGGCTGTGGCTTCACTTGTGGGCTTCAAGCTTGCAGTGTGGAGCATGCTGTTTTCCGCCGTGATTGGCGGCGTCTTAGCGCTGGTCATGATGGCCAGGTACCGGGCAATGCTTTCGACAACAAAAAACTTGGCGACAAACCTGTATCTTAGTTTGGCCCTGAGAGTGCCGACAGAGCTCTCGAGTGGTTCAAAAGGGATGAAGGTTCGCTATAGCCCGGCGATAGCCTTGGGGACACTTTTGGTCCTGCTGCTCAAGCAGTAGTGTGGGATTGCAGGGGGTACACAGGCAGTGAGCGAAAGAATATGCCGATTAGTAAGGGAGTTGCTCCGAGACGAATCCGGGGCAACCATGGTCGAATACGCGATAATGGCGGGCTTCATCGCCGCCGTCTGTGCGCTGGCAGTCTCGATAATCGGCTTGAAGGTGAACGGTTACTTTACTGATGCCAGGGATGGGTTTAATTGATAGGCGGTACCTGAAGGAGGAGGTGAGTGCCGTGAGAACAATCATACGCAATCAGCGCGGAGCAGCCCTCGTTGAGTTCGCGATTGTTGTGCTCCTTCTTTTCACTCTGCTCTTTGGCATCATAGAGTTCGGCCTTATCATCAAGGACTATCTTACTGTGAGTCAGGCGGCCAGAGAGGGAGCAAGGTGCGCGTCCCTTAGAGGCGATATAAATGCGGTCACTGAGAGGGTGAGGAACAGCGCACCCGGCTTCAGCCAGGACCAGATAGATGCAATGACGGTCGCCGCCTGGTACAGGGTTCAGGCTCCAAATGGAAACTGGGGAAACTGGACGAGTGGGTTGCCGGCCGCTGGCGACGCAAGTATCGAAGGCAAGGAAGTTCAGTTGAGGGTGAAAGTCACCTATCCCCATCCGACGATTACAGGCTCGTTTTTCGGCCTTGGAAGCACTATAATGCTATCAGGTAACATGGTATGGAGAAGGGAAGGCATGCCGCCTCCCGCCACATAAGAAAGGAGCGGTCTGGAGATGCAAAACTTGAGAAAAGCAGTTCAAAACGAATGCGGGGCCGTTCTGGTCCTCTCGGTCATTCTCATGGTAGTGCTTCTGGGCATGGCCGCACTGGCAATTGATGTTGGTCAACTGTATCTGGCCCGACAGCGGGCGCAGAACGTTTGTGATGCCGCCGCCCTGGCCGGCGGCCGTCATCTGACAGGTGATGAATCATGCACGTGGGCGAATGGGAAGCCGACGAAAGCCGCAACAGATTGCAGGAGCGCGAACAACACCGAAGTGCCCTCCTGGCAAGTGAACGGATTTACCGTCGAGTTTCCAACGACAGTAACGTTCGACAACGGAACAACAGCCACTTGTGATCTGGGAGACGCGATCAAAGTAACCGGCTACGTCCATGTAGACTATGCCTTCGCCCGGATATTCGGCTTGGTGTCAAAGGACGTGCATGCATCGGCAACCGCTCTTCTCGGTCCGGCGCAAACGATGTATTTTGTAGATCCCTTAGGGGTGACACCGGCAATAGAAGGATGCAGCCAGGGACAACCGTATGACGTTGGTCCGGTCGAGCAATGGCAGGATTCAATGGCAAATGATCCAGGCAACTGGCTCATGCTCAGGCTTGGCAACGACAGCGGCATGGCCGATTACGTGGACAGGCTGCGTATGCAATCCGACCCTACCCCCATCTCCGTTGGAGACACGATCTCCACACAGCCAGGAGGTTCCGGTGGAAGTGGCACGGGCCAGAGCAGTACATATAAGGCTCTCGTTGGTGAGTTTCATCCCGATGGAAGTGTAAAGGAGCCGGGGCGGATTTTGCTTGAGCCAGACACACGATTCCAGGCCTCTCACTTAGATGCCGACGGCGATGGCTATGACGAGTACTACCGGACAGCGTACAATCCCACCGCCTGGAGTACCTGGGAGTCCACGGTAAATGCTTATGGCTTGCATCCGGGCAGTAACCGGATCCTCATTCTGCCGATAATAGATCCTGAAGGACTTGCCGGCCAATCGGAGACCCAGGTATTGGGATTTGCTGCTTTCTTTGTGGAGAGAGTTTGGGACGGAGTGTCAGGAGAGATTGATCCGGCGAGTGGAAGCCCTATTCACGGAATAGGACAAATACAAGGCCGATTTATTCAGGCTATCACTTCGGGAAGCGCAAGCGTTGGATGGGTATTTGAAGGTACGGAGCTCGTCGGGAAAGACTCCGTTCGTGACCTGTACTTGATATCATAGGGTCTCATCGCAGTTCCTAAAAGGAGGTTAGGGTTTTATGAGACAGATTACAAAAGGGAAGGTACTTGCCTTGGCACTTGTATTGGCGGCAGTGACGGCGTTCCTGGTTTACTATTACATGGCAAAACAGGAACGAATGGCACGCCTGAATACCCCAATAGTAGTTGCTGAGAAAGAGATTCCCAGAGGCACGGTGATCTCTGAGGAAATGCTGCGGGTTGCCAGCGTACCAAGGGACGCTGCGCAGACCGGCGCCGCGACAGCCACCGAGAAGGTTGTCGGCAGGGTTGCGAATGACCGGTTTGGCCCTGGCGATCCCATAGTACTCAGTGGTATCGTGCAAGGGGGCTTCCCTAACATCGTCCCGCCATTCATGCGTGCGGTTACTGTTGCCCTCGATCCCATCATCGGTGTTGGCGGTTTCCTGAAGCCGGGCGACCATGTGGATGTAGTCGCCACCTTCAATGTCAACAACGGCACGGTAACAAAGACGGTCTTGCAGAATGTGTTACTGCTCGCCGCCGGCGCCGAAATAGTGGCCGCAGAGGGGAAGAAGGGCGACAAGCCGGTAACCCAGCCCAACGCGACGCTGGCAGTCATGCCGACTGACGCCGAGAAACTGATATTGGCAGAATCCAAGGGCAAGCTCAGGCTCACCCTCCGCCGGCCCGACGACGTGTCGTTTGTGGCCACACGCGGAGTGACCGGCCGGTCACTTATCGGCTCGGTGCCGCCAGATGCGCCTCAGCAGCAGACAGCGGCATATAATCCTTATCCAAACCAGCCGGCGCGGCCGGCAGCGACAACTACCATCGCTCCCTTTATTCCGGCTGTTTCCAGCACTGGCGGGGGGCTGGAGTTGCCTAAGGAAAAGACGGTCATGGTCATCCGAGGGACGAAGGTAGAGGAAGCCGTCGTCCAGGAGTAGTCCGCCTTCGCCAAGGTAGGCATACTCGAATTCGTTTCGAAAGGAGGGCTGGGGTCCGGTCAAGTTTTCCAACGGATCCTTAATCAATGAAAACCGCGAGCAGGTTCATGAAAATCGGACTGATTTTGATTATCACAGTCGCCCTTTGGCCGGGGGTCTCTCAAGCGATCACCTTGCCAACGGATAAGCACTTTGTGGTGGGCGATACCGAGATTATCGAATGCAAAGACCTTACAAGGGTGGCGGTCGGCGATCCAATAGTCGCCGATGTCGCGCCTCTATCCTCCAGCGAGGTCCTGGTCAATGCAAAGTCGCCCGGCAAGACAGTGCTGTACGTCTGGGATTCCAGCGGCCGGCGAGTCTTCAATATCACCGTGCAGAGTCCCATACCCGAGATAGAAGCGCTATGTGCCATGATTCAGGACCAGTTGAATGATCCCCGAATAACCGTCAAGGTTGTCGGCGACAGCCTTGTCCTTGAGGGGTCTGTTGCAAAGGCCGCTGACTCCAGTCGCGCGGAAGCCATAGCGAAGGCCGTGTTGAGCTCCAGCACACTGCCGTCGTCGGCAGGTGGTGTTTACACGGTAGCTAATACAAGTGCCGACAAGGTGAAGGTCGTCAACCTTGTCAGGGTCGAGGTCCCTGCCGACGAAGTCACTCCCGAAGTCATGGAGTCCGCCAATGTCCTCAAGCAGGCGCTCAACAATCCCAACCTCGCAGTCCGCGCACTGCCGGGCGGGATGATCATAGTCGAGGGCAAGGTAGGCACTCAGGCCCAGCTCGATAGGATAGCAACCATGATTCAGGGTTGGCAAGGGCCTGCCGGCGCTGCTGTGCCCGGCGGCGATGTCGCTGGGGCCGTGCAGATAATCAATGCGGTCGCGGTTGACAGCTCTGTTGCTCGGCAGATCGTCGTGCGAGCGCAGGTCGTTGACATAAACAGGACGGCGCTCAAGGATTTCGGAGTAGACTGGGGCCGAGTCGTATTCGAGAAAAGCGATGTTCCAGGCGTAACAGCTACAGCCAGCGTCCAGGATCAGCCGTTCCTGATAGGCCAGTCGCAGTTCGGTCCCATGGATCTCTTCGGCGGAGGCAAGATAGAGCGGTTCGATCCCATAGGCGCCAGAATCCGAGCCCTGCAAGAGCAGAACAAGGCTAAAGTCCTCTCCGAACCGAATCTTACGGTTCTGGACGGGCGCGAAGCCAGCATACTGGTCGGCGGCGAGCTCCCGATTCCTGTCGTGCAGTCCGCACAGATCGGCGCAGCGGCAAGTGTCAGCATCGTCTTCAAGGAATTCGGCGTTCGATTGAAGATGCTCCCGGTCATAACTAGCGAAAACACCCTGCAGTTAACCGTAATGCCGGAGGTCAGCTCTCTGGACTTTGCAAATGGCGTGGTTTTCAGCGGATTTGCGATTCCAGCGTTCCGAACCAGGAGAGCCGAAACGACGGTGAACATCAGAGATGGTCAGTCATTGATCATCGGCGGACTCCTGCAGAACGAACAATCGAAGCTGGTGAGGCAGATCCCCATCCTTGGCGACATCCCGATCATCGGCGAGTTGTTTAAGACTCGGAGCTTTACCAATAACGAAACAGAGTTGGTGATCATCGTGACACCGCAGATAGTCAATCCCACCGCCAATCCTACATAGGATGGTGAGGCAGTACTCAGGGCGAGAGGCAGTGTGAATGGCAGTACGGATACTTATTGCTGAAGGAGACATCGAGCAGCGGAACGCAATTCGGGAAACAGTCAAGTTGGCCGGCGATTGCGAGATTCTCGGGTTCGCCAGGGATGGCCGAGAGGCCGTCCAGATGGCCTTACAGCTTACGCCCGACATAGCCTTGTTGTCGTACGATCTGCCTGGCATGAAAGGGCCTGAGGCTTGCCAGATCCTAAGCAGACTTGCACCGGAGATCATGCCTGTGCTAGTGGCGGACTCCAAGTCTCATGAGCAGTTCGAAAACGCGTTGCGTGCCGGCGCTAGAGGCTTCCTGACTCGACCGGTGAACGTTCGTCAGTTGAATACATTGATCGGCGAACTCACGGCGATCAAGGATAGGATGAATTCTTCAGAGATTGAGGATTGGGGTGATCCCAGCAGGCATCCCAAAGTGATCACCGTAACCGGTGCTAAGGGTGGAGTAGGTAAGAGCACGTTGGCCGCGAATCTGGCGGTGGCGTTGGCAGCTGATCTGCCGCATAAGGTGGCCCTCATTGACCTTCACCCGCAGTTTGGGGACATACCTACCATGTTCAACGTGGTTCCCAAAGGCACCATGGCGGATATGGCTCCATTGGTGAAGGACCTTGATGCCGACATAGTAGCCAACTACCTTACCAAGCACTCGTCCGGGGTAGATATTCTCGTTTCGTCAACAGAGCCTCTGCCCTTCGGCACGGTTGGGGTTGATTGTTTGGATCCCGTACTCCATATCTTGAAGGAGAACTACCGCTATATCGTGATGGACGTGCCGCCAATACTTCACGAGGTAACTCTCCATGCGATGTCGAGTTCTTCGGTAATCTTTCTAGTGGCAAACCTGTATGACTTGACTACCGCCACGGATACTAAGAAGCTGTATGACGCCTTGCTTAATGACCACATACCGGCCAAGTACATCTGGATTGTGTTGAACCGAGTGTCAAAAGCGAATAAGCTGAAATCGGCGGATATCCTGAAAATGTTCAACGGAAGCGTCAAGACTACAATACCAAACGACTCGCGGCTCGTGAATGCGGTGAACCAGGGCATTCCCATCATGCTGACTCCTGGAGATACGCCGCTCAAACGCAGCATCAGGCACTTGGCAAGTTTGGTCGGCGATCTCCCCAAACAGCAGGGGCAGGACATATCTACTTCCATGCAATCGGATGAAAGAGGTGCGGTTTGAAAGCGTTCGACAGAGTAAAGTCTGGACCTGAAGAGCCTCATGTGTTTGACAATCTTCGTGAGATGATGTTTCTGAAAGATCGCATTCATCAGAAGCTGATGGATGACATTGATCCCGCGAATCTCGGCCAGTTGAGTCGTCAGCAGATGAGCCGTGAGATTCAGGGGGTTGCCTCCGTCATTCTCGCGGAGGAGGGGATAGCCCTACCGGTCAGGTATAGGGAGCAGATCACGAGTGACGTGCTGGACGAGATCCTCGGATATGGGCCTATCCAGCCACTGCTTGATGATCCGACTATTACCGAGATCATGGTCAACCGCCCTGACCAGGTCTACGCGGAACGAGGCGGCAAGATATTCCTCACTGATAAGACCTTCCGCGATGATTCCCATATCATGCGGATTATCGAAAAGATCATCATGCCGCTGGGGCGGCGAGTGGATGAGAGTTCACCAATGGTTGACGCGAGACTGCCCGACGGTTCTCGTGTGAACGCAATTGTCCCTCCCCTCGCAGTAAAAGGCCCTGTGCTTACCGTCCGCAAGTTCTCCCGTGAGCCTCTTACGGTTGACGATCTCATAAACTTCGGCACTCTCACGCCCGAGATGGCCGAGTTTCTCAGTGCCTGTGTGCGGGCCAGGCTGAACATGATGGTATCCGGCGGAACTGGCAGTGGGAAGACCACAACGCTAAACGTGCTTACCTCTTTTGTACCAAATGACGAACGAGTAGTCACCATCGAAGATGCAGCCGAGCTGCGGCTCATGCAAGACCATGTCGTGAGTCTGGAAAGCAAGCCTCCTAACCTGGAAGGCAAGGGCGAGATAACTATCCGAATGTTGGTTAGAAATGCCCTCAGGATGCGTCCTGACAGAATCATCGTTGGCGAGGTGAGGGGCGGCGAAGCTCTCGATATGCTGCAGGCCATGAATACCGGCCATGATGGTTCGCTGAGCACCGCCCATACCAACAGCCCAAGAGACACTCTATCCAGACTGGAAACGATGACCCTGATGGCTGGCACTGACCTCCCATCCAGAGCGATTCGTGAGCAGATAGCTGCGGCAATTCACGTCATAATCCATCAGGCGAGACTTCGAGATGGAAGCCGCAAGGTCACTCATATCACCGAAGTCCAGGGGATGGAAGGTGAGGTCATCGTGTTGCAGGATCTATTCCTCTACGATCAACGAGGGGTGGACCAGAAAGGCAAGGTTATCGGCAAGCACAGGGCCACGTCTCTCAGGCCTAAGCTTGTGGACCGCCTGGCTCAACAAGGCATAGAGTTTCCTGCTCCGATTTCTGAAACGAGGTGAACTTGATGGCAATCATGTGGGCGGCAATCTCATTCGTAGGCGTCCTTGCTCTTGTGGCCATTGTCACCTCAATGGCAGGTGCCGGCAACCGGAATACGAGCGCCCGGTTGCAGCAGCTTGTCACCCCTGCACACCATCCGACCCCTGATGAAACGGAAGGCTCGCAGGATCACATGCCGACGATCACCAAGTTGCTTAGCGGCCGCGAGATCAACGATCGGCTTGCTACTGCAATTGCGGCTGCCGGACTTCGTCTTCGTCCAGGCGAGTTCGTCGGTATCGTGGCTTTCTCGGTTGTGTTCTTCCAGATCATAGCCCTCGCCATCGGCAAGCAGATTATCTTGAACGCCACAGCGGCTGTCATCGCGATTGGGATACCTATAGTCGTTCTGAAGATGCTGCAGAACAAGCGCCGGGCGGCTTTTGAACTCCAGCTTGTGGATGCCCTCATGATGATAGCTTCTTCGCTGCGATCCGGTTTCAGTTTCCTTCGCGGCATGCAGGTGGTCGCACAGGAGATGCCTGAGCCGATTTCGCAGGAGTTCGAGCGCGTCATCAATGAAGTCGGAGTTGGTCGAGGAATGGAGGAGGCGCTCCGGAACATGGTGGCCCGGATGAATAGCTATGACCTGGATCTGGTAGTGACCGCCATATTGATCCAGCTTCAGGTCGGTGGAAACCTGGCCGAGATGCTTGAGATCATTGCTGGCACCATAAGGGAGAGACTTCGCATTTACGGCGAAATGAGAGTATTGACCGCAGAGGGCAGGCTTTCCGGATGGGTGTTGGTAGCGATTCCGGTCTTTCTGGGCGTTGTACTGACGATTGTGAACAGATCATATATGTCGTTTCTGTTTGAGGAGCCGCTGGGTCACTACTTCATCGCCGGGGCGGTTATCTTGCAGATCATCGGCGGTCTGGCAATCAAAAGGATGCTTGTACTGGACGCATAAGGAGGGCGAACTGCGGTGTTACTAGCAATTTCTATATGTGCAGCGGGCACTGTTCTACTGTTCATAATTGGCATAGCCATGAAGTCCCAGCGTGCCATTATTCAGGAGCGAATGTCACAGCACTCCGAGTCCATCGCCCCCAATACCTCCAGCGAAGCCGACCTGGCGCTCCCATTCCGTGAGAGAGTGGTACTCCCACTTCTTGGGAAGCTTGCCGACATTGCTCTTCGTTCTACCCCATCCGGGGCCATCCAGGCAGCAGAAGCCAGACTTGATGCAGCAGGCAGGCCTTGGAGGCTGGGAGGGAAGGAGTTTATCGGCCTGAAAGTCCTATTCGTCGGCCTGTTCTTGCTCCTCGCAATCGGCGTCACAAAGGCGGTCGATATGGGGTTCCTTCTAAGAGTTGTACTGTTCGTTCTCCTTGTCGCCATAGGTCTGCTTCTCCCGGAAGCAGCCCTCAGCAACCTTATAGCAGGCAGGCAGTCCGCCATTCGAAAGGCACTACCTGATACCCTCGATCTGCTTCTGGTCAGCGTGGAAGCCGGACTTAGCCTGGATGGAGCTATTCAGAAAGTGGTCGAGAAGCTCCATAACCCTCTTTCCGAAGAGATGACATTCGCTCTCCAGGAAATGCAGCTTGGCAAGAGGCGAGCCGAAGCGCTAAGGAATATGGCAGACCGGACAGGGGTAAGCGAACTTAGCGCCTTTGTTGCCGCCGTAATTCAGGCTGATCAGCTTGGGGGCGGTATTTCACGAGTTCTTCACGTGCAGTCGGAAACGCTGCGTACGCAAAGGGGCTTACGTGCCCGGGAAGCCGCCTCCAAACTGCCTGTGAAGATGCTGGTGCCGCTGGTCTTATGCATCTTCCCATCGCTGTTTGTCGTGGTGCTTTCGCCGGGAGCAGTGCGGATCTACCGAGCCCTCAACATCATCTCCAAGTAACTGCCCTCAGGGTTTCCGCCGGAATTTGTCTGCTCGCGGCAACTCTGTCGTTTCCTCGCCCTCGTCAGTTTCGGCAAGCTGTTCGAGGTCGGGCGCAGGTCAGGCGGCTACTAGTATGTCTTTCTGGCTGCTATTCCTGATCTCAGTCGTAGCCGGCTTCATCGGCGCAATGAGCGGCATGGGCGGTGGAGTCATCCTCATCCCGGCGCTCACGCTCCTCGGCGTTGACATCAAACACGCCATCGCCGTCAGCATCGTCTCGGTCATCGCCACGTCCAGCGGCTCGGCGTCCGCTTATGTCCGCGAGCACATCACCAATCTGAAGGTCGGCATGTTCCTCGAGATGTTCACGATCATCGGAGCGCTGGTCGGCGCATCCATCACTCTCGTGTCCGGTCACCGAATACTGTTCATTCTCTTTGGGATTGTGCTCCTGGCATCATGGTTGACCCTCTTCTTCGAACGCCGGCATGAATGGCGGCCTGCTGCTCGTCAGGACGCCGTCTCCCGATGGCTCGAACTTGAGGGCAGCTACTATGACGAGGCTATTCGTGAGACCATTAACTACCGGGGAGTGCGCGCCTACTTCGGCGGCCCCCTCATGTTCATGGCCGGATTGATCGCCGGCCTGCTGGGAATAGGAGCGGGCGCGCTCAAAGTCCTCATCCACGACCTGGTGATGAAGCTGCCGCCGAAGGTATCCACTACCACGAGCAACCTGATCATCGGCGTCACGGCCCTCGCCGGAACGAGCGTCTACCTGTCCGCAGGTCTCATTAATCCCGGCATGGCAGCGCCCGTCATCCTGGGGGTTCTGGGTGGAGCGCTCATGGGCACGCGGGTTCTCGTTCGCCTGACCAATCAGGCCGTCCGTTACTTCTTCATGGTGGTGCTCTTCATACTTGGCGTGCAAATGATCGTTCGCGGCATCATGGGAGTCGGCTGATGCGGACGCATTCATTCGATATGGAAAAGTTAGTCGGCTACATACTCGTGATCGGCGTGCTGTTGAGCATAGCGCTCATAACCGCGGGCCTGGCATGGGGTTGGGTGGAGACCGGCACATTAGGCGCGCATTATACGGTTTCCGGCATGACGCTCTCCACGTTCCTGATCAGCAACCTTCGCCAACTGACCACAGCCTTCACTTATGTACTTCTGATAAACCTCGGCATAGCCGCCCTTATGCTCACTCCCTTCGTCAGGGTGCTGGCGTCGGTGCTCTATTTCGCCTTTGCGGAGCATAACTGGAAGTACACCGCGTTCACAGCCTTCGTTCTCGCCGTTCTGACCTACAGCCTGTTCCTTCGCTGATCACGACTTAGTTTCCTCAGGAGGCGGCTCAGGAAGCGGCACCGGCTCCATGGCCTCCGATTCCTTCTTAACCACCTGTCTCGCGGCTGCTCGCTGTCTGCCCCTCGGGCCGTCTCCTCCCGGTTGAGACATAGCGCCTTTCTGCCTGGGGGATCCCAAGTAACCCATCAACGATGCCGCCAATCCCTCGATGGCCCCCGAGCCTCCCCCGCCACCCGCGACAAGGATTTCAGGCACGATCTTGATTCCCTTCTCTGCCAGCGCATTGATGGAGTTGACCAAGGCGGTCGGCGTCTGACCCAAGGCCTTTACCTGCTCCTCATACGCCTTGGCCCGTGCCAGTCCAACCGCTTCAACCTCGGCGCCTTTGGCCTTGCCGGTCTCCCGGATGAAAGTTGCTTCACCATCAGCCTCAGCTTTTCGGGCATTAGCCTTGTTGGTGAAGATGTCAACGTTGACGGCCGATTTCGCCAACTCCGACTGCATATCGGCCGTACCTTTGGCCTGCTCCATGGAGATTCTCTCCTGCTGCGATGCCCTCTGCTTCTGAAGGGTTTCGATTTGCTGGTTGGCGATCTCTCTCTGGGTCAAAACCTCCACCAGGGTAGGTGGCAGGACGACATCCTGAATAAAGACGCCCTTGGTCTCGACCTGATATTGGGCGATTTGTTGGCTGATCAACTCACAAGCGTCCTGCTGCACTCTATCGCGGGACTGGATGAAGTCAACCGCCGGCATACTCTGGAGTTTATTTCGGAAGTAGTTGCCCACCACTGCCTGGAGGACTTCGTCAACCAGGTTCTGCATCGTCCCCACGCTGGAGATGACCTTGGGCGCTTTAGTATCCGGAACATGAATCTGAACCTGCAAGTCGAGCGTAAAGATAAAGCCTTCCCTGCTCTTGGCCTCGATCGATGCGAGCCGGGCATCCAGCCTGTGGGCCGAAGAGATCACTTCCGCCCAGTTCAGGGTGAGGATGAGTGTAGGCACGATCTCTGCCTGGTAACAGCGAGGGTTAATGGGGTATTTGCCGGTTCTCAGGGGTTCTTGCCAAATCCCCCGATGGCCCGGCCGTACGAGACTCCCGAACTTGAAGTCCGGACCCGAGGTGTCTTCCGTCGCCAACCCCACATAGGCCTTCATGACGGCAACTTGCCCCTGCTCGACAACGAGCATCGGCACTAACTCAACGCTTACAAGGAATGGATTGAGGGCGAAAGCGCCATACAACAACGGATCGTGCTGCAGGCCAATCCTCCCCCCGTGGTCCAGGAACGCCTGCAAGTCCTGATAGTTGTTGTGGAGATCATTCTTACTTCCCAACACAGCCTCGATGAGGGTTGAGTCTTGAACGTCCTCCTTTTCACGGGCGGCAACATCAGTGAAGCCACCCAGGCGGCTGGCAATGGCTCCTTCGGGCAAAGGTTCGCCTTCATACGTGGTGACTATGCCCACCATGTCTACAATCTCATTCTCAGGGCCGACGGTCACAGGCTGGATGCGCACCAATTCTAATCTTTCCGGCGCCAGGCCGAAATTAGCTGGGCCAAGCACTCCCTGGACGTTTTGCAGCTCCGGGCTGACAGGCACGCCATAGACCTGACGTTTGGTGATCACCAGGAAGCCAACCGGATGTATGGGTAGCAGTGATCCGGGCGGCAGAACCGGTCGTTGAACACCTTTTTGTCCGCCGTTTTCGACAAAACTCCGCAGATCGTTGAAGTTGCCGAATGCCTCGTTGTATACCGCCGACTTGGCGCCTATCGGCAGCGGACGTCCAGCCTGGGCCACGACAACCCCAATCTCCCCGGCGGGTACTTCTACCCACGGGAACTTCCCCACCTTGTAGATGATCCACAGCTTGAACCTAAAGCCGGGCATTAGCAAGTCGGCCTGGAAGCCGGCCTCCCCATTGAATGCGATGGGATTGTCTTCCGAAAGTTTTCGGAAGCCGAAGCGCTTCATCACCAGGCCGATTTCCGTCGGGCCGATGATCCTGATTGACGGTAGGACGATTATCGCCAGCGCCAATATGATGTAGCCTGCGAGCGAAAGGGAAGCGGGATTCATTGGTTCTCCTCCAGACCGGGATTCTACCTCTACTGACACCCATCTTCGCCAAAAGTTGCGCTTTTACCTCCAGCGGGTATTAACGTTATTGATGGAGGTACCACTATGAGAGCGATGTGGTCTGGGGCCGTCAGTTTCGGCCTGGTCAATATCCCCGTTCGCCTGTACAGCGGCACGGGCGGCGAAACCAAACTTGAATTCGATCTCCTTCACGAGAAGGACAAGTCGCCGATCCGCTTTGCCAGGATCTGCAAGCTGGAGGGCGAGGAAGTCCCGTACCAGGAACTCGTCAAGGGCTATGAATACTCGGACGGCGAGTACGTCATCATGACCAACGAGGACTTCCGAAAAGCGGATGTCACCAAAACTCGCGCCATCCAGATTATGGATTTCGTGAAGGAAACGGAGATTGATGACATATTCTTCGAAAAGCCGTATTTCCTCGAGCCGGACAAGGGCGCGGCGAAGCCGTATGCGCTGCTCAGGGAGGCGCTGAGGCAGTCGGGCATGGTCGGGATAGCCAGTTTTGTCCTCAGGAATCGAGAGCACATTGCCGCAATCCGGCCATCAGGCGATGTGCTGATGCTCGACCAACTACGGTACGCAAGCGAGATTCGGAGTCCTGAGGGTCTCAAGCTGCCTGAGGCTGTGGACATAGACAAGCGGGAATTGGACCTCGCCTTGGCGCTTGTCAATCAGCTTACCGATAAGTGGCAGCCGGAGAAATACCACGATACTTATACTGAGGAGCTTCGGCGCATAATCGAGGAGAAGGCGCAAGGCAGGGTTCCCGCACCGAAGGGTGAAGAGCCGAAGCCGACCGAGGTCATCAATCTGATGGATGTCCTCAAGAAGAGCCTCGAGCAGACAAAGGAGAAGGCCGCATAGATGGCGCTGAAGGAATACAAGGAGAAGCGGGATTTCGAGCGATCCCCCGAACCGAAAGGAGAAGTGAAGCAATCGGCGGGGCCGCTGGAATTTGTCGTCCAGAAGCACCAGGCCTCACATCTTCACTACGACCTCCGGCTCGAGCTCGGCGGCGTCCTGAAGAGCTGGGCCATCCCGAAAGGGCCGTCCCTCAAGCCCGGCGAGAAGCACCTTGCCCAGATGGTGGAGGACCATCCGCTCGATTACATGAACTTCGAGGGGATCATCCCCGAGGGCAACTACGGCGCAGGAACGGTCATGATCTGGGACAAGGGGACTTACTGCTCGAAGGAGACGTGCGACCGCGAGGACAACGAGAGTATCTTCGCCGAGGAACTCGAGAAAGGGCATCTCAGCTTCATCCTCAACGGCGAGAAGCTCAAGGGCCGATTCGCCCTCGCCAGGATCAGGAAATCCGATGACCAGAACGCCTGGCTCCTTATCAAGGCCAACGACGAGTTCGCCTCCGACGAGGACGTGACGAAGCAAGACCACTCGGCGGAAACGGGCAGGAGCATGGGGGAGATCAAAGAGCAAGCCTCTAAGGCCGGGGAGGTCTGGGCATCATCTTCCGACAAGCTCGAAGGCATTGATCTCAGTGACGCCCCCGAAGCCCTCATGCCGCATAGAGTCCGACCCATGCTCGCCACGTTGGTGGATGAAGCATTCGATCGCAAAAACTGGATCTTCGAGATCAAGTGGGACGGCTATCGCGGGATCGCCGAAGTCGGTCGCGGGTCAGTAAGGCTCTACTCGCGCAATCTCCTCTCCTTCAACGAGCGATTCCCTGCCATTGTCGAGGAGTTGCCCCAGATCGGGGTCGAGGCCGTCCTCGACGGCGAGATAGTCGTCGTGGACGAGACCGGCGTCTCCCAGTTCCAGCTCTTGCAGAAGTATCTCCGCAACCGCCAGGGCCGCCTGGTGTACTACGTGTTCGACATCCTCTGGCTCGAGGGCCATGATCTGATGGGCCTTCCGCTCACCAGGCGTAAGGAGATTCTAACGAAGGTCCTCCCGCCGAACCTGACCTACATCAAGTACAGCGACTACATCGAGGAGCAGGGGACTGCGCTCTTCCGGCAGGCATTGGAACGCAGGCTGGAGGGGGTTGTCGCCAAGAAGGCGGACAGTCCTTATCGGCCCGGCATTCGCGGTCGTGACTGGCTGAAGATGAGGGTCTCACTTCGGCAGGAGATGGTCATCGGCGGCTGGACCGAGCCCCGCGGCGGCCGGCAGTACTTCGGGGCGCTCGTTCTTGGGGTCTTCGAGGGCGATCAACTGGTCTACACAGGTCACGCGGGCACGGGCCTCGATGAGAAGGGCCTCGCCTACTTCATGTCCAAGCTCAAGCCCCTGGAGCGCAAGACCTCGCCCTTCAAGGAGACGCCAAAGACCAATGAGCCTGCGCATTGGGTCGAGCCGAAGTTGGTGGTCGAGGTGAAGTTCACCGGCTGGACCGAGGATGGCCTGATTCGCCATCCGGTGATCCTCGGCCTCCGGGAAGACAAGCGCGCGGACGACGTGCGCCTTGAGAAGCCCCAACCCCTCCAGTCCGACTCCTCTGACACGTCCGACCGGTCAGACCCTCAAGAAACCATTGGCGGCCATGCCCTCAAGCTCACGAACCTGGACAAAGTCTTCTGGCCGGAAGAGCGTTACACGAAGGGCGACGTCATCAACTACTATCGCGACATCGCCGGTTTCATCCTTCCTTACCTGAGGGACCGCCCTGAGTCACTGAATCGCTTCCCGGACGGCATCTACGGCGAGAGCTTCTACCAGAAGAACATCCGCGAGGATCAGATTCCCGATTGGATAGAGACCGTCAAGGTGAAGTCAGAGACAGAGGACGAATATATTAACTACCTCCTTTGTCAGGACGAGGCGGCCCTCGTCTACCTGGCGAATTGGGGCTGCATCGAGCTCAATCCCTGGAACTCGCGAGTCGGGTCGCTGGACAACCCCGACTACCTGCTCATCGACCTCGACCCCGGGGATATCGGCTTCGACGCAGTGATTCGGGTCGCTCAGGCGGTTCGAGAAGTGCTCGACGAGGCGGGGATCGAGGGCTATCCGAAGACTTCCGGCGCGACCGGCCTCCATGTCTACATCCCGCTCGGCGCGAAGTATACCTATGGGCAGACGCGGGAGTTCGGCCGTATCCTGGCCCATCTCACCTGCAGCAAGGTCCCTGATATCGCCACAGTCGAGCGCATGACCGCCAAGCGAGGGAACAAGGTCTACGTGGACTTCCTACAGAACGCCCGCGGGCAGACCCTCGCCGCCGTATACTGCATCCGCCCCAGGCCGAGAGCGACCGTCTCCACCCCGCTGGAATGGGATGAGATCAAGCCGGGCCTCAGTCCCTCCAGGTTCACCATCCGCACCATCGGCAAGCGCCTTGAGAAAGCCGGCGATCTCTTCAAGCCCGTCCTCGGCCCCGGCATAGACATCCGGAAGGCCCTCACCCGCCTCTCCATGAACAAAGCAGCCTGACGAGCCTGCCCCCGGCGGTCTTGATCTCGTCCGCAGGAATATCCCAGCGGGCGTCGAATTACCGAGATTGGCAGGAGTTATTCCAAAGGAGGATCACTATGTTTGCGCATCAGCGGTACGTACTTGCCTTGATAGCCTACCTGTCACTCGTTTGCGTCCTGGCTGGTTGTGGAGGCGGCGGAGGAGGAAGCAACCCGGACATGATTCCCTTTGTTTCGGATCGTGACGGGGACTCGGAGATCTATATCATGAACTGGGATGGTAGCAGTCAGACCAGATTGACGACGAATACTAATCTTGACGACTGTCCCACGCTTAGTGCTGATGGTTCTAAGATTGTCTTCTGCAGACAGGCTGGAGGGAATTGGGATATATGGACGATGAGACCAAATGGCACGGGAGCAGTCCAACTGACCAACAATCCATCGAACGACTACGGCCCTGCTATTAGCGCCAACGGCACTCGAATTGTTTTTGTGTCCAATCGAAGCGGAAATTCGGACATCTTCGTTATGGATGTAGACGGTAGTGATCAGATTAACCTCTCAGATGACCCGTCTCGCGACTGGTACCCATGCTTCAGCCCCGACGGTTCCATTGCGTTCATGAGTAACCGAGATGGGAACGCCGAGATCTACATCATGGACTCCGATGGCAGCAACCAAACCAACCTTACAAACCATGCAGGCGAGGATTTCATCCCCCGGTTCAGCCCGGATGGCTCGAAGATTGTTTTCAACAGCGATCGAGATGGAAATTTCGAGTTGTTTTCCATGGATCCCGATGGCTCAAATCCCACCCAGCTCACTAACACGACGGCTGTCAGCCATTGGGGCGGCGGGATATTCAGCAGGGATGGGACGAAGATAGCTTATGAGCGGGCGGCTGACATTGACAATCTGGATGTCTACGTAATGAACGCCGATGGAACAGGCCAGACAAATCTCACCCCTGCCCCGGGACTTGATGGCCTCATTTTCGAGTAGTTTTCATTTCCATTTCAAGGAGAAACGTTATGTTTGCGCACTTGCGGTACGTACTTGCCTTGCTGGTCTGTATTGCACTCGTGGCGATCATCGCCGGCTGTGGAGGCGGAGGTGGTGGAGACACTGCCGGCTTGATTACTTTCGTCTCCGCCCGTGATAATGCGAATGGCGAGATATACACAATGAACTGGGACGGCAGCGCCGTGACTAGGCTAACGAATGACTCGGCGAATAATGATTCCCCGAAACTGAGCGCAGATGGTTCGCAGATCGTCTATATAAGCGACACCAGCGGCAACATGGATATCTGGGTGATGAATGCCGACGGAACAGGCGCTACCCAGCTTACGACCGATCCGGCTGGCGACTACTGTCCTGCCTTCAGCCCCGATGGGACCAAGATTGCCTTCTACAGCTTACGCGACGGCAATGCGGAGATCTACATCATGGACGCCGATGGCGGCAGTCAGACCCGTCTAACCAATAATGCGGCCGACGACTTCTGGCCGAACTTCAGTCCGGACGGGTCCAAGATTGTCTTTGGCAGAGACATGGGCGGCGGAGATACGGAAGTCTTCCTAATGAACGTTGACGGCAGTGCTCAGGTCAATCTCACCAACGATGCAGCGTATGACAATGGTCCCGCTTTCAGCCCCGACGGAACGAAGATTGTGTTCGTCAGCAATCGAGGCCCTGGTATCCAGGTTTACGTCATGGAGACAGACGGCAGCAACCCAAGCCCACTGACTTCCACCGGGCCGAATCACGACTGTCCCTTCTACAGTGCTGATGGGACAAAGATAGCCTTCGGCTGCAATACCGCTGGAAACTGGGACGTCTATACCATGAATGCTGATGGGACGGATCAGGGGAACCTAACGAACAACCCGGCGTACGACGGCTTCTGGCGGGATTGACGCGTCTAGCCGGAACAAAGATTGACATCTTGCCCTGCAGGCTGGTAGACTGACTGCGTAGCCTGCAGGGCTTGCCCTGCTTCCACCAGTTGTAGACAAATGGCCCACACATCAGACGATCATTTGTGCATTCATGACTTGGGCATTGACTACTGCGCCGCCCTCGCATACATGGGGGATCCCAAGCCCATTGAGTTCCTTGGTTAGCCCTGTTTCACCTTGCGATTGCCAAAAAGTCTAAAAACCCCTTGACAAATATTGTGTAATCTGGCACAATAGCTCTATTGGCTGAAGAGCTTGGCCGCCAGTGGTTTCTTTAAGGCGGTTTTTGGGCAGAATACCAACAAGCCAAGCCTTTGGTGGAATGAGGAGGCAGTCTTGAGGAATCGCAAAACCTTGTACTACCTCTTGCCGGTCGTATTGGGGTTGCTGTGGGTGTGCTACTCGCAGGTTCGGCTAACCGCGCAGGAAGGTCCCGAGTACGTCGGCACCGAAGTATGCGCCACCTGTCATGCCGATGTCTTCAAGACATGGCAATTCACCACTCACCGTCAGACACTTTTCAACACCGACCCGTCCAAGAAGGGCTGCGAAGCCTGCCATGGTCCGGGTGAAGATCACGTGGCGGGCGGTGGTGATCCCACCAAGATCATCCGACTGATCCGCCTCAAGCCTAACGAATCCGCCGAGATCTGCCAGAAATGCCATACTCAAGAAGAGACGACGCTCTGGCACACCAGCGCCCACGCGAGGGCAAAGCTCACCTGCATGAACTGCCATGACGTTCACGCCGTTGGAGAGAAGTCCAAGCTCACTGATATTGACAACGGCAAGCAAAAGGTGGAGGGACTCGGCCGCGCCATCAAGCAGACGGAGCTGGAAGCCGCCATAGCCGAGAAAGGCAGTGCCGAGAAGGCTGCCGCAAGCGAACGCGTTCAAGAGCTCAGAATAGAGAGATCAGCGCTCGAGGCGCAGTTGAAGGGCGAGGAGAGCGAGTTCGACCGAACCGCCGAGCCGTATGTCTGCTTCAACTGCCACAAAGACAAGGAAGTCCAGAGCAAGATGCCCTCCCACCATCCGCTTCAGGAGGGGAAGGTCACTTGCAGCAGTTGCCATAATCCGCACGGCGGGCCGAATGGACTGCTCAGACAGGAATCCGTGCCTGAGACATGCTTCCGATGCCATGCGGATAAGATCGGGCCGTTCACATTCGAGCATCCGCCCGTGACTGAGGATTGCACTATCTGCCACAATCCTCATGGCTCTGTTCAGAATAACCTGCTTGTCCAAAACCAGCCGTTCCTGTGCATGAAGTGCCACTCGGGGCCTCACAGCCGCAGCGGCACCTTTGGCGATCCATCGCAGATTCCCAATTACTACACCGAGTGCACTGATTGTCACTCGCAGGTTCACGGCTCTGATGAGCACTCTGCCCTGCACTTCTAGGAGAGAGATAATGAAGAAGGCGTTGTTCATACTTGCAATGGTCCTGGCGTCCTCCGCCGTATTCGCGCAGGCGAGCCTCACAAGCGGCGAACAGGGGTTTTCGGATATCCGGCTGGGCATCTATACCCATACCTCCGACGGCAACGAGGACTGGGCCCGGGAGTACGACGGCAGGAATTTCGATAGTTTCGGGATTGAGCGGCTGCAGTCCTATGGGTTCAGCGGCCCCACTCAGTATTGGCTCGATGCACGAGACCTGATCCTGGGAGACGAGGACTTCAACTTCTCCCTCGCCTCCCGAAATAGCGTGGGAATCAGTCTCGGCACTTCCAAGCTTACTCATCGGCTCTTCCGTACTCCCTCGATCAACCCGTTCATCGCCGAGATGTATGCCAGTTTGGGCCTGCCCGCGCCTGTTCCGGGGGATACCGGCGACGCCATACTCGATCTCAGCCCGGGCATCAGCTTCCGCCTGAACCGGCGAGTGAATACTTTCGATCTCGGCATCACGCCTCAGGGGAATCAGGGCCGGCGATATGTCGCCTCCTGGTGGCAGGAGTTGGAAAGCGGCAGCCGTCAATTGCTCTTCAGGGCGCGGGCGGCTGCTCCCGGCGTCATAGCCAACCGCCAGAGAGGCGGGGCGGAAACCCCCATTGACCGAAGCACGGACCAGGCCACGCTGGGGGCGGATCTCCGCCTCGGGAAACTCTCCGTCCTGAACTACCGGTTCATAGATGCCGAGTTCACCAACAATGGCAATCGTCCCGGCGGCGTGCTGGGTACGGTGTTCCCCCTGAATGCCCTCACCCAGTTCAATAGCAAGACAACGAACAATTCTCTGAAAGCCAGAAGCAAGCTCGGTGACCAACTGTTCTTCACCGGCACGTACTCCAACAAGGAGCGCAAGAACCTGGCCTCCAAGATTCCCGCGAACCCCGGCGCGACCTACCTCGATGCCGGGACGCCTCTCCACGCGAAGATCAAGGTTCAGAATACCAATCTGGGCCTCACGTTCCTGGCGACGAACGACCTCACCCT
>DASRZD010000381.1:0-3390 GCA_035686805.1 Armatimonadota bacterium | reverse complement strand
CTAGACGTGAATATGCCGCAGATATTGGCGTGCGGCGGCGATCTGAAGAGCACTTTCTGCCTGACAAAGGGGCGGCTTGCGCTGCTGAGCCAGCACCTCGGCGACCTCGATAATGCGCCGACGATGGAACACTACAGGAATACCGTTGACCATTTCTGCCGGTTCTTCGCGGTCAAGCCGGAGATCATCGCCCATGACCTCCATCCCGACTATCATTCGACCAGATATGCGCTGACTTTGGATGTGCCCAAGATCGCGGTTCAGCACCATCACGCCCATATAGCGAGTTGCATGGCGGAGAACCGTATCTCAGGACCGGTGATCGGGGTTGCCTCCGATGGAACGGGTTATGGCACGGATGGCCATATCTGGGGCGGGGAGTTCCTTATCGCCGATTACAAGGATTTCCGACGGGCCATGCATCTCGCCTGCGTGCCGCTGCCCGGCGGAGACGCCGCCGTCCGCAGGCCCGGCCGTATGGCGCTGTCGTACCTGGTTCACTCCTCCCTCCTCTCTCCTCTCTCCTCTCTCTTGCCAGAGGACGAGTCCTATGCGGTGAAGATGCAGATCGAGCGAGGGCTGAACGCGCCATTGACCTCCAGCATGGGCAGGCTCTTCGACGCCGTATCCGCCCTGCTCGGGATTTGCTCCGAGGTCACCTACGAGGGCCAGGCCGCCATCGAACTGGAGGCAAAATCCAACGGCCCCACCGACTGCACTTATGATTTTGATATAATCGAAGATGAGATTGACGTCCGTCCGATGATGAGGGAGATCGTCGAGGAGATCAGGAGAGGAACGCCGATAGGGACGATTTCAAGCACATTCCACTCCACGGTGGCTGAGATGGTCCTCAGAGTCTGCCACTCGATCAGAGAAGAGACCGGCCTAAACCAGGTCGCGTTGAGCGGCGGCGTATTCCAGAACGTGCTCCTGCTCGGCATGACCCTGGAGCGCCTGAAGTCAAGCGGATTTGAAGTATTCCGGCACAGCGCTGTCCCCTGCAATGACGGCGGGATTTCGCTGGGCCAGGCGGCAATCGCCGCCGGGAGGTTCACGCGCTGATGTGTTTGGCAATTCCAATGAAAGTGATGGAGATCAACGGCAACACGGCAAAGGTCGAGCAAGAGGGTGTGTCGAAGGCGGCTCGAATTGACTTCCTCGAGGGCCTGCAGATCGGCGACTACGTGCTCATTCACGCCGGAATCGCTATCGAGCGGCTCGATCCCGAAGACGCTGAGGAGACCTTGCGGCTGATAAGGATGATAGCGCGGTGAGGTATATTGACGAGTTTCGTGACGGCGCCCTCGCCCTCGAGATCGCGGAGCGCATTCGAAAGGAAGCCACTCGGCCGCTGAGGCTCATGGAGGTCTGCGGCACGCATACCATGGCCATCGCCCGGCATGGCATCAAGGGCCTCCTGCCCGAAAACCTGAGGCTCATTTCCGGCCCAGGCTGCCCCGTGTGCGTCACCCCTCAGGGACAGATTGACCAGTTCATAGAGCTGGGCAAGTCGGCGGACACGATCCTCACGACCTTCGGCGATATGATCCGAGTTCCCGGTACTCACTCGAACCTGGAGGCGGAGAGGGCTCGGGGAGCGGACGTTCGTGTCGTCTATTCGCCGCTGGATGCCATCACCATCGCTGAAGAGAATCCCGGCAAGCGGGTGATCTTCTTTGGAATCGGTTTCGAGACCACGACCCCCGCTATCGCCCTCGCGATCCTCGAGGCATGGAAAAGAGGGTTGCCCGACTTCTTCGTTCTCAGCGCACACAAGCTCATCCCGCCCGCGATGACCGCCCTGGCGAGCGATCCCGAAGTCGGCATCGAGGGATTCATCTGCCCGGGTCACGTCAGCTCGATCATCGGCAGCGAAGCCTATCAGCCGATCGCGCGCGAGTATGGCATTCCGTGCGTTGTCACCGGCTTCGAGCCGCTCGACATACTCCAGGCGATCCATATGCTGGTCAAGCAGGCGATGGAAGGCCGCGCAGAGGTGGAGGTCCAGTATTCCCGCGCAGTCTCCCAATACGGCAATCTCGCTGCCACCAAGTGCGTCTACACGGCATTCGACGTGGTGGATACCGAATGGCGGGGGATCGGCGTCATTCCGGTGAGCGGCCTTGCTTTGAGGCCGGAGTTCGCCGCATACGACGCCTCCAAGTTCCTGCCGGAGTACGTCCCCTCGCCCGGCAACAAGGCCTGCGAATGCGGATTGATCCTCAAGGGGCTGAAGTCGCCGTCGGACTGCAAGGCGTTCGGGAGAGTCTGTACGCCCGAAAACCCCCTCGGTCCGTGCATGGTCTCCAACGAAGGCGCTTGTGCGGCAGAATTCCGATACTCGGGTGGAAGGCTATGAAAGACGACATCATCCTCCTCGCTCACGGTGCAGGCGGCAAGAAGAGCGCTGATCTCATCGGCGGCCTGTTCCTTAAGCACTTCGGAAACCCGACGCTGAACGTCCTCGGCGACTCGGCGATCATTCGGAACGGCGCTCACACGCTCGCCTTCACGACCGACTCGTTCGTGGTTGACCCGCTCTTTTTCCCCGGTGGCGACATCGGCAAGCTGGCGATATGCGGAACGGTCAATGATCTCGCAGCCGCAGGAGCCCAGCCGATTGCCCTCAGCGCAGCCTTTATCCTCGAGGAGGGACTGGAATTCGAGGTCCTGGAGCGAATCGTGGATTCCATGAGCCGGACCGCCTCGGAGGTCGGTGTCTCCATCGTCACGGGCGACACGAAGGTCGTCCCCCGAGGCTCGGCGGACAGGATGTTCATTAACACATCGGGGATCGGCTTGCTTCCTGCACAGGAGTATCCTTCGCCAGAGAGGGCTTGTGTGGGCGACATAGTCATCCTCAGTGGGACGATCGGGGATCATGGGATGGCGGTCATGACCTGCCGGGAGGGAATCCGATTCGCCTCAGAGATACGAAGCGATTGTGCCCCGCTCAATGGCCTGGTTGCCAGGATGCTCGAAGCCTCGCCGAGCATCCACTGCCTCCGTGACCCCACTCGTGGGGGATTGGCGGCCACGCTCAACGAGATCGTCGGGCGGTCGCGGGTCTGCATCAAGATCGAGGAAATGAAAATTCCGATCAATGAGGACGTTCGCGTCGCCTGCGAGCTTCTGGGTATTGACCCGCTTCATGTGGCGAACGAAGGCAAGATGCTGGTCATCGTGCCCGCCCAGGACGCGGAAGCCGTGCTCAGCGCCATGCGTGAGCATCCACTCGGCCGGAGGGCCGCCATCATCGGGAAAGCCCAATCAGAACCGACAGGCCGCGTGCACCTCAAGACTTCCATGGGCAGCCTGCGAATCCTCGACATTCCCGCCGGCGACCTCCTCCCCCGGATCTGCTGACGCGGACAAAAAAAGAGATCG
>DASRZD010000380.1:0-11307 GCA_035686805.1 Armatimonadota bacterium | reverse complement strand
TCGATGGGCGCCATTGGGATGACCGGCGGGACACGCGGGCCCTGGTCGCCCTCTGGGACGAGATCGGGCTCGTTCTGCGGAAGGTCGGCGGTGCGGAAGGTCTGACCTGGCGGGGGCTCCTCGGTCTGCGGGGCCTGGTTCGCAGCGGCCTCCCGCGCCGCCTGCGCCTCCTCGAGCTGCGCTTGGTTATACTGTGGGCCGCCGGCACCGCCCATAATCCCACCGATGAGACCACCCTGAATCGCCGCTTCGGTCGCTTCGTCCCACAGGCTCTTGCGGCCTTCGGACGTCATCCACGACACGGCCTCGAGGTTGCCTTGCTCGGCGTTCATGATGTCGAGCGCCGTTTGCTCCACAATCGTCTGCATGAACTCGGTACCGGCCTCGGCAATCCCCTGAATCGGGATCTCTGCAATCCGCTTAACGAGCGCCTGGCGGAAGGTCTGCGAAACGCCGGGGGTCCTCTTCATCCACGAGGCGAGTGGCGCGGCTTCTAGGAGTCCCGCAAGACCGCCGTAGAGAGCCGCGGTTTTCGTCGCCTCTTCGCCCTTGATCCCATTCCGCGCCATGTCGTCAAGGATTGAGCCCGTCTCGAGTCCAGCGCCGGCACCAAATACCAGCGCGCCACCAATTCCAGGCACCAGGCCGGCGGCAACCATCGTTCCCATGACCGGAGCCTGTTGCCCGAGCGCCTGAGCCACGTACATCGTGAAATCGTCCCACCCGTGGACCTTACCGAAACGGTCGATCTTGGGTGCCGGCGCCAGGGTCTCCGCACCGATGGATGCGTCTTGCGCAAGCTCCCGGGCCTGTTTCGCAAGGAGCTCGACGCCGGACTTCCCAATCTCCTGCTTGCCGGAAGTTGCAATCGCCTTTTTCGCGGCCGAGTCGTAAGCCTTTTTTTGATCTCCAACGGGATTGAAGTAGCCGGCCGCCCAATCCGACATGGGCTTTGCGGCCTTCTTCGCCTCGTCAGCTATTGTCAGGATGCCGGCGGCCGTGCCCATGAGGACGCCAGGGGTCGCCCTTTTCATCCCGTTCAGAAACTCCTGAATGACTCCATCTGCCGCGTTCTGCTTCTCATCGCGGAAGTGAATCGGAGCTTCCCAGTAGGAGAAGGAGTCCTGTGGATTTGCGCCCTCGGCCTCGACCATCCCGTCTCTGAAAATGCGGGCCTTGTCGGGAGTCATGGTCTGCCAAAAGTCGGGGCTCTCCCTCGCCATTTGGCTAAACAGCTTGTGGCGCTCGATGCGGGGGAGCGCAAGAAATTCCTCGTCCGATCGCAGCGACTCCATGCGCCGCCACTGATCGACGGCTTTCAGGCTTCCGAAGCGGCCGTAGGCAGACTTGACGCCCTCAATGAGCTCCATCGGAGCGCCTTGCTCAAACTCGGCAATCTCACCATTCGGGAAGGTGAGGCGGATCATCCGAAACTACCCGCCGGCCGACTGGTAAGGCTGGTATCCGATGGCAGAGGCCATTTGATTTTCCTCAGCGGACACCTGCCCCTTGAATTCTGCCCACCTTTGCAGGGCAGCAGCTCGATTTTTAGGATCTACGAGCTCGAATTTCGGATCATCTGGAGATATGGGCTGCCCAGTCAGGGGGTCGATACCCTCTTTCTGCATTCTGGCAACTTCCTTGGCACCCTGAAAATCATCCTTGATTTTCCCTCCAACACCCGCCAAGAACGAAGCGGCGTCCTGTAAGGCCGGCCCGACGTGCCGCATTCCTCCGCGCTGGGTCCACGGCATTTCAGACTCGTTTCTAAGCGGAGTAGTGGGAATATCGAACTTAGAGTTCGGGTCGTAGTTCGCCATCATCTGCTCGCCACCGGAAAGCCCGGAGGTGGTGCTGGCTTCTGGACTGGACTGCACGGTCCCTGTCGATGCCGGCGCGATGGTCGAGGGTTCACTCTGTCGCGGCTCATCCATCCACGCAGGACGGTAGCCGAGAGTTTCCTCAAGGTTTCTCGTTCTCTGCCCGGGGCGGACAAACTCATCTGTGGTTGCAACCAAATCGCCGTTGTTGGGCTCATCTACCCGACCGCCGCTTTGCCCGCCGGCAACCAGGCCCTTGAGAATCACCTGATTCTCTTGAAGCCTCGACTGGACGGAGGCATATTCCTCACTTTTCGGGTCCAGAGAAGCGAGCATTGTGCGATCGGAGTCAATCATTTTCTGGACGAACTCAGCACGGTCAGTGATGTCCCCGTAGTCGGGTCCTGTTTTTCCGCCGGCAGACGCACTCCCGTACCCCTTCGGAGGATACCTCGTGTCGGCGTAGCCGCCGGCCTCGGTCATCGCAACCTCAGTGGGTGTGAGATCCGTCTGGACGCCCATCTTGCCGGGGACAACCTCGGTAACTCCTCCCATAGTGATCGACCCCGGAGAAAGGTTCGTGCGTTCCGCCTCGAGGCGCCGCCGCATCAGATCGTCAGCCTGGCCCGTGATCTCCGAGCCGCGCTGGTATTGGTCCCTGGCAGACAGCATCTTGAGCAACTCAGCCGCCTGAGCAAAGTTCTCCTGCGGAATCGACATTTCCCGCCCGGGCCCGTAGTGCGACCCGCCGGCAAAGGAAGTGCTGCCCTGCACGTTGCGGGGGGTCAACAGCTCTTGAATGAACGCGAGTGGGTCTGAAGCGACGTGGCCCCAGCCGCCTTCGAGACTTCCGTAGTCTGCCATCTCAACCCCCGAACTGTAGCTTCAGCTGGTCGTACATTTGCTTCCGCTCTGCTTCGGACAACCCCGCGCCGTACTTGTCGAGACCGTAGTTGTTTGTCTCGCTCGCAATGAATTGCTCGTTGCCCTGATTCGCCTTGGCGATGTCGTTTGCGATCTGTTGCTGTTTGAGGTTGAAGTCGTTGTTGTTTGCGAGGTCCCCAAAGATTCGACCCTGCTCGGCGTCCCACCCAGAGTACGCCCGGCCAAGGGTGCCTTCGCGGGCCCTTGACTTGCGATCCGCGTCGGACTGAGCCGCGTTGTAATCCCATTTGTAGTATTCAGCCGCAAGGTCTGCATCGCGTTTGCGCTGGACGTTTCCGAGCGTTTCCTCGTAGCCCGTCCCCCGGAGACCACCAAGCGCGCCAAAGCGCCGTGCCGCGTCACCCATCCCGCCGGCCATTTCCTCGTCCAAAAAGTGCTTCGTCGAGTCCACGATCGCGCGCGTGTCCACGCCGGCCTCGGGGATGGCGATGTCGGGCTCTTTCCAGTAGCTAGGATTGTATTTCATGTACTCGGCGGCAGGGGCCCCCACAATCGGGTTAGGATTTGGTGCCTGGCCTGGGAATTCCGGTGCCGGGATGAAAGGTGCTACTGTGTTGGTTTTCTGCGGTTTGGCTTTCGAGCCCGGGGCAATGAAACCATGATCGACGGGGGCCTGTGGCTGCGCTGCCGCCGCCGGCCACGGCCAGTATTGATCCTGGCCCATACTCCCCTGGGGACCGCCGGAGGCCGGCGAGACCCGGCCGGACGGTCTCAGTGGCGGAGTTTCACCAGGCTTTGGCTGGCCGAACCCCAGGTAGCTGAATCTCCCTCCGGGCTTCCTCGAGGGGTTCGTCAAGCCGCCGTCAAACTGTCCACCCACTCCAACGTATGCCATATTAGCCTCCGGCGCCCTGTTGCTTCATCCACTGGTAGACTTCATTGTCACCGTAGAGACGATCCGCAGATGCGGCCATCGGCCCGCTGAGCATTCTTTCAATGCTCTTGAGCTGATCCTCGGTAAGCATCTTGTCGCGGTTCAACCGTTGAACGTCTCCCGGCATCCCGTACTTGCTGTTCTTCACGGGGCCCATCGAATAGAGCTTCTTATTGGATGACCAGTCGGGCCCCAACTCGCTCATAATGGCCGAGTGCGCCGGGCTGTCGCTGATGAGCGTGCTTTCCATCGGCCGCGAGGGGTCGAAGTCCATCTTGCTCCCAAGGCTGGCGCCCAACATGGCATCGTTCGCCATCGAGTTCGACATCCTCTGCCGGCGCTCGAAGTTGCCCGGCATGTCAAACTCGCCACGCCACGGGGCGTCAAATACCTTGCCGTCGATGCGGCCGGTGAAGCCATCGTTCTGCGGCTCCCGCGAGCCGGGGTCCATCTGGTCCATCCCCTCGCTCACCCGCTGCGCTTCATTCATGAGCTGCTGTTTTGCTTGCTCGAGGCCGGCGGCCTCCGCTTCTGTCTTTGGTTTCACCTTGGACAGCGCCTCAATCTGCGCGAAGATGTCGGTCACGGCTGACGGGATGCCTGGCATAGCTACCTCCGGCTCGAGCCCATGCTTCCACCACCACCGCCCTGCGGCCGGCCGTAGGTTGATTTCCCGACACCGTTCTGCTGGTGCTCTTGCTGGCGGCGCAGGAAGTCGTTGTAATCGTACTCGTGCATCGAGGCTCGTTGTTGAACTTCAGCGATCTGCTTCTGGTACTCGTCAGCTTTTCTGAGACGCTCCTTCTCCATCCAGGGCTCGACGACGAGAGACTGGAATTCCGGGTCTGCATAGGCATCCTGTGACGCCCATTTGCCGTCGATGAAGTATTCACGCTCGCCACCCCCGCCGTTGGCACCAGGGGCCATAAACGCCATCCCCGCCCCGTTCCCTGGCCCAGTGGCACCCTTCATGCGGTATTCAGGAGCGATCGTCTCCGGCTGCATGGTATTTTTGAGCCTCTCGAGCTCGGCAATAGCTGATTGCCATTGCTCATAGAGCTGACGTTCACCCCACGGCTTAAAACTGCCTCCGCTGAACTTCGGCGTTCCACCGCTGAACGCGCCGCCGGCCGCGCCTGTCATTCCCGCCATTGCTGCGATTTCTTCTGCACTCGGCATCGCGTCCTCCTATTCGTCAGTCTTCATTTCGGGTCCGGTCGGCTCGAAGCCGATCTCTATTTTCTTGATCTTAGCAAACTTAGCGTCTCCGTCGATCCCCGCCACCATAATAAACCGAAGCATGATCTGGTCAAATCCTTTGCCCAGCCCAAAGGTCAATTTCCCGTCCCCGTATTCGTCGCCCGCGGGCATTTCCTTGGTAGGAATGTAGGTCGCGGCGCCGGAGTATTCGTCCGAAAGACTTGAGCAGGCAGCCGTGGTTGCGTCGATGATCTCGTCAATGACGTGGAGTTCCCCATTCGTCAGCTCCACCAGGTCGCCATCGGCCCCGACAACCTGTGGCATGCCGATCGCGTGCACAAACAGTTCCTCAGAGGCAGGAATCACGGCCGCAAGCTGAATTTGCCGAGCCGCCAGCTTCGTGTAGGACATGGCGGTGATAACCCCGGTCCCGGTGTGCTTCGTGTAGACCCGCGTCACCTTCTCGACCAGCCACGGGATGTCGTAGACGGTGGTCACGCCGTCAGCCTCTGCAATCTTGTTGCTCATGGCGCTTTTGGTCCCGGTGATCTCTCCGGTGTTACCATCTGCCACAAAGGTCCCAGAAACCTGCGGGGAGTATTTCCAGTCGTCCTCTGGCTCCGACTTGATCCCAATGGCAACCCGCGGCCTGGCGGTCGCGTCGGTGTCGCACGTCGTCCGCACCAGGACTTCGCGCATATCGCCCCGGACGCCGAGCTTCGTCATGCGGAAGCACCCGGTTACAATCTCGCCGGCAAACGGGATTGCTGGGGCCACATCTGAATCGTCGAACCCTGTAATGCCGGCGTCCATCTGGAGCTCAAGGGTCACTACCTCGTCCATTTGGGAATCGTCGGTTCCGTAGCCAACCCGGAGCCCGCTGATCTCGCCATACGCGACAAATACCGATCGCGGAGTGTAGGAGCTGTGCCCATCGAAGAACTCCGGCAGGTGGAATTCAGTGACACTCCCACTCTCATCGTCGCAGAGGAAAATCACCCACGGTGACTCTGGCCGAAAGACAACCAGCTTTTGCGTGGCCGGATCAAACTGGATCGAGACCCGCTCCGACCCTGGGTTGAAGTCGTCGAACTTCGTCAAGTCAAAAAAGCTCTGAAGCCTCTGTACTGAGTTGTAATCGGCCCGATAGATCAGGCCGTCAGTGCAGACCCCAAACGCCGCGCCAGCAAACGTCGTGAGGTTCGAAATGAGCTGGAGCCCCTCGCCGTAGTTTTCGTGGTAGTCCCAGGGCGTCGCAAGAGATCCACCGTCGGTCAGGAGAGAAATTTGGTTCTGTTCCCCGACGACGATTCCGCCCTCGACACTGGCGGCGGCGATGATGGCGCCGTCCCCTGGGAGATCCGAGAAATAGGCGCCATATCCAATGCCCAATTCGTCAAAGTCATCAATCGTCCCTGGTGAGGCGTTACGAATCCTTCGAGGGAAATACTCCCATGCTCCATTGAGGAACTCGTACATCCCCAGATAGAGCATGTAGCCACCCAGCCGCGCGAAGGCGACAGAGCGGTAGATGTCGGAGATGGGGCGGAACTGATCGAAGGCGCGGACGCCGGCTCCGCTCGAGGAGTAGGAGATGAGCCCCTCGGCCCCGACAGCTATAAATCTCTCGTCGAGATACTCGACACCGTGGAAGAAGGATGTCGTAGCCCCGGGGTTCTGCGATGACCAGTTGAGGCCATCTAAAGACGTGATCGAGGCCGCCCCGGAGCCGGCGGCAATCAGCAGACCGTTCGCGCCTGCCCAGGCGACGCCCTCGAAGTCAGCGTCAATATCGGCGTCCCCGGCTTCGAACAAGCCCGGGTCAGCTCCGTCATAGCGCAAGAGGGTCGTTTCATACCCAACGATGATCCAGGTGCTCGTGTCGCCATCCCAGACGACGCCCTCGAGGGAGAGCGAAACTCCGCTGACCCTTGCGGCCCATGTCGCCCCGGAGTCTGCCGAAATTACGACTTTTCCAGAATCGCCAACTGCAACCAAGATGGAGCCGTTTGCGGCAACCGCATAAAGGTTGTTGGTGATGCCAGATGTTACCGTAGTCCAGGTCGCCCCGTTATCAATGCTCCGAAGAATCGTTCCGTACCCACCAACTGCCACCCATACCGACGAGCCAACGTAGCAGATGTCGTTCAGGGGCCAGCTCGTGCCGGAATCAATAATTGACCAGGTTTGGCCGGCCGGAGACGACATTAGCGTCCCAATCTCTCCGGCCGCTATGAACTTATATTCTCCATAATCAATCCCGTTAAGCCGGTTGTATGTGACCCGCTCCGCCTGAAGAAACTTGTAAGCGTCGATGCCGGAAGTATCATCCTCCTCATAGCCGTCGGAGTAGAGGATAATTCCTGCGTCACCCACGACCACCACCACGGGGTCTCCCCCGGTTTCGTGAACAGCGACCGCATAAAGCCCATAGGCGCCATCGGCAACAACCGGGCTCATGACGACACCCCCGAGAAGAAGGAGAACACGAGCTTTTCGCCGGCATTGTTGTAGACGTTCACGACCGGGGGGATGAATTCGGGGCCGGTAGGAACTTCGTCAGGATCTCCAAGAATCAGCTTCTTGCCATCCCAGGTGATGTTCAAAAACACGATGCCCTCTGGGGAATACCACGATGCCATGAAAGCGTTGTCACCGTCCGAAACCATTGCCGTATAAGTGGCGGGGGAGAGTTGATTGTCTCCGACTTTCTCCCAAGTGTTGAACCCATTAACGAGATGCCCTGCCACGGACTGATCCGCGATCGGCGCATCATAGACACCGTTCCTCGTGGGGATAATCAGGTCATAGCCCTTTGACCAGGTGAACCCATTGTCACAAGAAACCAAGAGCTTGTTTCCATGAATCCAAAGCAGGATTGGAGTAACAAGCATCTTTGCAAAGTTTAATTCGTGGAAGAGTAAGTTGTTGTGAGTGATCCAACCAACCGAGAGCCTTGGATCAAAGCCCGCAAGCTCCGGCACGGACCCATCAGACTTGAATTTTGCCCTCAAAACATTTGGCTCTTGAGGCTCGATCGGCCGAGTTCCTGGGAGGTTTACATAGGACCCAGCCAAATGAGTAAGCGTTTGGTCTCCTGAACCGACCAGCTTTTGCCGAAGTTTACCGGCATCGGTGGCACGGAAAAAACCGTCTTCAACTGGAATAAATGAGGCCGGAGTGATTCTCTCATAGGTTGCCCGGTCCACAAGATCAGGATCTATTTCTGGACTCCGCTCGACCAGGTCCTCGTACTTGACCCATTCCGTACCGTCCACCGGGAGCCAGAGATCATACACTTGCCCGCTTTTACAAATTACACCCATCCCGCTATTGCCGTAGTCATCCCCCGTGTTCTCAGAATAAAAAATTCCGCCCCCCAGGTCTATTGGGGGAGGGTGAATAATCATCAACATTGGTTCTTCTTCGAAAGCAGCAAAGACGGCATCTTCAACCCAGGTGATGCCATCTTCAGACATCAACAGCACTTTGTCCCGGCAACAATAGAATCGCGAATGCTCTGTGCCGTCATCCCAGGCGGCGTGATTCCAGACGACGCTACGGATGGTCCCATTATCCGTAGAAAAGGCTTCGGCTGTTGCCCAGGTCGCCCCGTCGTCGGCGCTGTGAAGAATGAGCCCACCGCTACCAACGGCAACAACGCCACCAGATCCATCAAACGCCACGGAGAAAAATGTGCCGCCGGAGGTCGGGAAAACGCTCCTTACCGTCCACGTCTCGCCGGTCGGAGAGGTCCAAATTCTATTGCCAACGGCAATGAATTGAGCGCCATCCCAGACGATCGAAAGCACCCTGTCGGATAGATTGTCGGAAATGATCCCAACACGTTGCAACGGAACCTGATCTCCGGTCCCATACCGTATCCGACGCTTGAGCCGAATAGGATCTTCGCCGCCAGCTACCGCAATGAGAAACTCGCCCCGGACATCATCAAATTCAATCTGTCCGATTTTGGAGCTCGTCACATCTACCTCTTGCCAAAACTCACCATCAAGAGTAGCGATGCAGAATCCATCCTCTCCGCCGGCAAGGGCACAAAATCCTAACTTGTCCGATGCGACATCGTATAAGTCGAAGTCGCCCAGCGAATGAAAAGCCTGATCCCAGGAATAGCCACCGTCATCAGAGTAGAGGACGGTCCCCTCACCCCCAACCGCTACCACTGTGCCCAGGCCGTAGCTCCCGTGGTCCTGCGCGAACATGTGAGTAACTCCGTAAAGGGGCTGGTCTCCAAGTTCCCCGTAATGATGATTTGGGACCCTGTAAGAAGCGTATTCGTCTAAAAGACCAATGACAATCGTCGGTCCCTGATCGTCGGCCCCTCCGACAAAAACTTCTCTGGCAATAACATCGAATTGAGGCGTAGAAATGGACCGCTCCCTATCGGCCGAGCCATAGCATATACACCCATCCCAAATATCTGCCGTACTATCAGTGGTTAAAAACCAATCTTCTACTGGGTCTAAATCGTAGGGGTAATCAGTAAATGGCGGACTGCCAGGAAAGCAAATTCTCCCGTCCGACCCATAGAAGTAATAGCCAAGGGTGACAGGATTTCTTACAAACCCGTGGACAGGAGGGTCCATGACTTTCCAGGTAGCCAACTTCTGAGCCCACGAGATGTTAAAATCGGGCCCCGCTGGAATCCACGGGCCCTTGGTTAAAAACTCCTCTCGGGTTCTATCTTTTTGAAAATCGTCGTCACGATCGACATATTCAACATACCAGCCATCTGCGTAGAGAGTTCTGGCCCATGTGTAGGAAAAAGAGCGGTCTTCATATTCTACTTGAACAACGTCTACACCACGGCCGGTGACAATCAATTTGTAATCATTGACTACCGGATAGCCATTCCCTTCGGGATAAATTACCCGATCGTGGGCAGCCTCATAGTTCCACGCCGCCTTGATCGCATCCCACGCCTCTCCGGTTTTGTTGTAGTCTGAAATCCACTGTTCCCCAGAAGCAAAAAGACCGCTTTCACCGCCCACCAGCAACGGCCAGGGTAGATGATCCGAGATCCATGCGTTTTGTGTGCATCCTACATGCGAACCAATAACCGAAATTTCGCCCAACGGAACGACAATATCCGGCTCGAACTCTTTCCAGACCCCAAAGGTATCGGCCTTGCCAATGTTCGAGTAGAAGGGCCCGCTGATCCGCCCACGATCGACCGGAAGGGTTGGGTTCGCTGGGTTGTAGACCAGGAGGTCCCCGAGCTTCTCGAACTGAATCGGCCAGGCGCCGTTCGCCATCGGATGCGTTCTGAGAATCTCGTATTCAGCTCCGGCGAGAGTGTGCATGGGCGGAGAGGTTGTGATGTAGGTGTCAGAGGCTACCTTGCTGATCGGATACCACCGCGTATCGTCCTTTTCGCGGATCAAGCAGCCGGCCCAGATATTCTCGAGCCACTCGGTATCTAGCCCTGTGACGATTGGATTATTCCCGCTCGCCGTGATCGTTCCCTCTTTGTAGATTTCCGAAAGGTTGACATCCTCTTCGTTTTCGAACGAGAACGGCCGCATGTTCGAGAAGTAGATGTACCCGTCGATGTCGAGCACCCGATAGATCCCGGTCAGAAACTCGGGGGAATTGGAGCCCTCAAGATAGGCCGACAAAGACGGCATGTTCAAGATGTCCTGCATGAAGTCGGGCCGTAGGGTCACGGAGTTGTCCGACCTGGAGATGTAGACGTTCTTGAGCTCCCGCATCCCAGGCGGGAGAATCTGCGTGGCGTGGGCCCGCAGGATCTTCGTCAGGCCAACAAAATCAATATCCGTGTACTTCATCAGGTCTCCGAAGTGATCTCCTCACCGGCCACGAGCTCGGAATCAGACGGGATCTCTGGCACGGCCTCGGGCATCAGGTCCTCCGACGGGGGCGGCGTTTCTTCCTCGAGGAGTTGGTTGATTAAGTGAATCTGCCCCAGGAGCGCATTCATGTGACTGAGGAGACTTTCCCTCCGCGCTATGGTGCCCTCGATCTCTTGTTTGATTTGCGCCACTGTCCGTTCGATGTTCGCTTTCCGCTCTATCAGGTTCATGCCGCTCTCCTTTTGTTCGATGCCATTATATCTTGTCCGTATGCTCATACCAATCCAGGTGAAGGATGAGAGCCTTTGCCGTAGACTCGTCGTTGGTCAGAGAGATGGTGTATGTTTGGTCAGGCATGAGAATGATCTCTGAATCATGCACACCGTCTCCGCCAACCTTATTGCTTCCAAAAACATAAACGTTTCTAAGCGTTGTTCCAGCAGCGGTTTCTGTGGTTCCGGTAAGAACCCCGTTGGCAGTCCAAGTTGGCGTAGCAGTCTTGTCTTCCAAAAGCATTGATGCTGTTGGAGCAGCAACCCTTTTCTGATTTGTTGGTGCTACAACGGTCCCGGTATTTGTAGTCCAGGTAGCACCCTCTGCAATTGTGAGATGTGAACCACCGCTAGAGGCAAAC
>DASRZD010000379.1:0-2275 GCA_035686805.1 Armatimonadota bacterium | reverse complement strand
GTTGGGCATGTTCTCCAGGAAGGTGGTGTCGAGCCTGTCGCCGATTCCCGAAGCGGTTTTGTCGACCACCGGGCCCTCGCCGGTGATCACCACCACCTGCTCGAACTCGGAGGGCTGCATCGCCTTGTCGACGGTCAGTGTGGTGTCGAAGTCGAGTACGATGCCCTTCTGGTCGACGGTCGAGTAGCCCTCTTTCTCAAACTTGAGATCGTAGGTGCCGACCGGCAGCAGCACGAAGCGGTACATGCCGCGGTTGTTTGTGACGGCTGTCATCGTGGTGCCGATGACCGCCTTGGAGCTGAGGGTCACCTTGACCCCCTCCACTGCCAGTCCTTCGGTCGTCGAAATCGTGCCGACGATGCGGCCCTTGTTGCTCTGCGCCGCCGCCGCCGTTGCGACCAGAAGGATGAGTAAAACAGGAAGAAATTTTCTCATTCGAACCTCCTTTGGAATTAGGCTATCCATCCACTTAATTACCAGGCTAAAAGTTATAGCCAGTAACAACGCCGGGGTTTGAATAAGGGTCTCTTTATCTCTTTGGCTGAATGTTAAATTTGCGGGTACCCCAAACATGAACTCCCCGCGCCCGAGGATGCATATACCGTACCAATTTATTAAAAATTTGTCTATTAACGTGTCTAAAGGTTCTTTTTAGTGGCAAGCCGGCGGGTTGTTTCGGGAAGTATTTACGGGTCTTATCTTTACGGTTTGGCGGAAAATTAAATAGAAGGTGCGAAGTTTGTTGCGGTCAAACACTCGCTGTTTATTTGTTCAACAGTTGCCTAAACTGTTAATACATTTTCTTGAATACGATTCGCTTTTTTGGAGGCATGGTCGTCAATCAGAAGGGTTGATCGGCAACCAAATAGTGAATTGTACTAGCGCCATTTACCCGAGATTTTGGAGATCGACAAGACGCCTTCCAGGAAGGAATGCAGTTGAGAAATGGGCCACATATTCGGGCCGTCGCAGAGGGCTTTGTCCGGATCGGGATGCACCTCAAGGAAGAGCGCATCCGCCCCGGCAGCCACGGCCGCATGAGCGAGGGTGGGGATGAAGCGTCTCAGTCCGCCTGAGCGATCGCCCTCACCGCCGGGAAGCTGAACGCTGTGTGTGGCGTCAAAGACCGCGGGCACGCCCGAATCCCGGATTATCGGTAAACTCTTCATATCCACAACAAGATGGTTGTAGCCGAAGCTGCTGCCCCGCTCGGTTACCATGATGCGATCGCATCCCGCAGAGCGTAGTTTGGCGACGATGTTGGGCACTTCCCAGGGAGAGAGAAACTGGCCTTTCTTGACGTTGACCGTGCGTCCAGTCCTGCCCGCCGCGGTCAGCAGATCCGTCTGACGACAGAGGAAGGCGGGTATCTGGACGACATCCGCCACTTCTGCTGCTTCGGCAGCCTGCCCGGGGGTGTGGATGTCGGTCAGGATCGGAACGCCGAATTGATTCTTGACGTCCGACAAAATCCGCAGTCCCTCCTCCGGGCCGGGGCCGCGGAAGGAATCCACTGATGTCCGGTTGGCCTTGTCGTAGGAGGACTTGTAAACCCAGGGGATGCCGATCTGCTTGACGATTTCCGCGATCTGATCCGCCGCTGAGAGCGCCAGCTCACGCGACTCAATCACGCACGGTCCCGCGATCAGCAGCAGCGGTTCGCCGCCACCCACTCTGATGCCCGACGCGATCTCGAACGATTCTACCGCCATCGTTACCCCCAAATCGAAGCAGGTATCAGTTTACACCAAAACGACTGCCGCATGTAATGAGCCTGTAACTGGAGTGGGTCGAACCGATGCCGCCGATAGCCGATAGCTATGGAGCGGGACCGACCAGCGTGGCAAGTGCCTCTTCCGCCATACTCGGTGGATCCGGCGTTGAGCTGCCATCCAAGTATCCCTCGCGGCGCGAAGCGCGGATATGTTAGACTTTCGCCGCTTGTCTTGCGAGCAGATCTTAAAGTACAGGAGCCAACGCCTTGCCGAAGATAGAATTTCTTACCGAAGAAGAATACGCCGTGCTGGGCTTTCGCAGCGGGCTTGAAATCCACCAACAGCTCGCCACCAAACAGAAACTGTTCTGCCATTGTCCTGTGGGGCTGACCGACCACGAGCCCGACATGCAGATTCTGCGTCACATGCGCCCGACTCTTTCCGAGCTGGGCGAATACGACGGCACGGCCTTGATGGAGTTCCGCACTCGTAAGCAGGTCGTTTACCAGCTTTTCAGCGACTGCACCTGCACCTACGAGATGGACGACACACCGCCGTTC
>DASRZD010000378.1:0-3031 GCA_035686805.1 Armatimonadota bacterium | reverse complement strand
GACCGGGTGCTCATCTCGGAGGGCTGCACGCATCACCGCCAGCAGGACGACATCGGCACGGTGCAGATCCCTCGCTGGCTGAGGCAGATGGTCGGCGGCGAACTGGAGTTCGGGTTCAGCTCCGGGATCGAGTTTCCTGATGATTTCAAGGCCTACAACCTCATAATCCACTGCGGCTCGTGTACCCTGAATCGGCGGGAGGTGCTCTATCGGCAGCAGATGGCTCGCGAGGCGGGCATCCCCATGACGAACTATGGAATCACGCTCGCCTTCGTCCACGGCATCCTCGACCGTGCCCTCGAGCCCTTCCCTCTGGCGAAGGCCCTTTGGGACGAGTCGCCCGAGAAGTCCACTAGGCCGCGGATGAAGATCGCCCGGACGAGTGGATAGCCTTACTAACGCCCAACACCCAACACCCAGAACCTCCATCCGCAAACCCCAGTTTTGGATTAGGTGTATAATATATACAAGAGGGGCTGGAGACCAGCCTGAAGCAGCCGACCCTCGGAGGAATCCAATATGAATATAGTCAATCCCGAAAGCATGGCCCGGACGCTTGATGTGCTTAACGAAGTATTCTTTTCCGGCACCAAACTCGCGAAGTCGGACAGAGAGCCCGCCGCGAAGTGGATCGCCAACCGCCAGGGCCTGAGATTCTCATACGCAGGTATGCCCGCGCCCTTAGACAACGAGTGTGATAGGGAACTCCATGTCTTCACCGGAGAGCCGATAAAATCCGCTGCCTCCGCCAGCCACATTCTCGGCGAAGAGGCATGTCGTGCTCTGATACTTCTCGATGTGTCTGATAAGTATGTGGCGAGCGCCCTGGAGAAGGCCACTGAAGGGATGATGAAACGGCTGCTATTGCCGTCAGGCGAACCGAATCCCGAGACCTTCGGCATGTATTGCTGCGCAATGTGCTCATGCGCATATTGGCGGCATCTGGCGGTCGGCGGCCTGCGCGACTCGAAGAAGCGTCTGGCGGCCGGGATGGAGGCATTGAAGGAGCATCGGAAAGGCAACGGCCAGTGGAGGCGGTTCCCCTTCTACTACACGCTGCTCGCCCTCAGTGAGATCAAGCTGCCGGCGGCGTTGGAGGAGATGCGCTACGCCGCCCCGGTACTACAGAAGTTTCTGAGGCGCAGTCCGAAGGATGATGTCTACGAGCAGCGCCGCCGCATCCTGGCCCAGCGGATCCTCGAAAAGTGCTGAACCGGATTGGTACTGAGTAGTGGTTTGCGCGGGAGACGGTGATGGACCCTGCCGGATTAACCATTCTGATCACAAACCTCATACTGGGTTTCGGCTGCGCGGTGCCGGTTGCCAGACGGCTTGACGAAGTCAGCGGTAATGCGAGAACCCGGCGTTTCTATGCGATGCTCATCGGCATGTATCTTGTCGAGAGCGTCGCCGTTGCAGCCAGTATGGCAACGATGGTTTTCAACATTGTGCTGGCCTTCGTGTGGGGGATCGTCTTCGGCCGATGGCTTCGACGGTCAAGCGCCCCGATACGCGAAGTCCTGAGGGCGGCGTTCTACCTGGCTGTGTACTCCAGTCTGCCCGCGCTTTCGCTTATCGTTCTCCCAGTGCTGGGCGCGTTCGCGGGATGGGACGTCCTGAGTCCTGCGGAGGGCGCCCGATTCGGCATCCCTCGATTCGTGCCCTGGCCGATGAATACGGTCCTGGGGCTCTTCGGAATAGCGGGAACCGTTGCGCTCGTGCTGAAAACCGTGATCACGACGGGCGAAGTCAGTCTGATCATCCACCTCAGCGGCGGTAAGGAGTTGCACAAAGCATGAGGAAAGCCGGATTGCTGGTATGCCTGCTCGCCCTGCTTACGGCCGCCGCACAAGCTGATTTCACGTTCGTTCAGGTGAGTGACACTCATGTCGGGGTGGACCAGGCGGCGTATAATGCGCGGTACGCGGAGGTCATTCGGCAGATCAATGAGCTGAAGCCGGCGTTTGTGATTCATACCGGCGATTGCATTCAGACCTGGTCGCCGGAGAATGCCAAACTATTCAAGGAGATCAGCAGAAAGCTGACGCCGCCTCTCTACCTCATTCCGGGCAACCATGACATTGACATCAAGGAGGATGGTGCCATCGGCCGGTGGACGCTTGCGTTTGGCCCTGACCGGATCTCCTTCGAGTGCACCGGGTGTCTCTTCATCGGCCTGGATTCCAATCTTTGGAATTGCGGATTTCCTGTCGAGAAGCAGCAGCGCGACTGGCTGAAGTCCGAACTCGCGAAGGCAAAGGGCCGGCGCATCTTCGTCTTCGAGCACCACCTGCTCTTCACCAAGACGCCGAACGACCCGAATGGGGATTATTATGCGGTTGACGAGCCTGCGCGCGGCGAGGTACTCAAGCTCCTGAAGAAGTATAAGGTCGAGGCGGTCCTGACCGGGCACTATCACAGACTCAATGACTCGGCGTTCGACGGGATCCGCTTCATCACGACCCCGGCGACCAGTTTCTCGACCGGGCCGGACAAGGGGCTGACCGGCTATTCGGTCTTCTACGTGTACGATGGCGGTTTCACACATCGGTTTGTTGACCTGCGCACGGCGGGTACTCCGCCCGAGTTCCAAGCGCATTGAAACACGGAGTCACGGAGGACACGGAGAGAGATGGAGAATATCTACTTCAAAGAAACTAAGGACATCTCGCCTGAGGTGCTGCACCAGCTCTTCCTGAAGGAGCAGTGGAACGACTACTTCTACCCGGAGGAGGTCGAGCTCCATATCAATACGGCTCTCCATCTCGTTACCGCCTGGAATGGCGATGAGTTGATCGGCTGCGGGCGAGTTGCCGGTGACGGCAGCACCTGGGTCGAGATCACCGACTTGCTCGTAAAGTCGGAGTACCAGGGCAAAGGCATCGGGACCGAGATAACCCGGCGGCTGGTGGAGTTCATCAAGACCCTGGACGTCTATCATATCAAGGTCGAGCCGATCAGCGACCGGGAGGTCCATCTATACGGCAAGTTTGGATTCACCGGCTATCAGACCTACTGGATGGAACTGCAG
>DASRZD010000377.1:0-2506 GCA_035686805.1 Armatimonadota bacterium | reverse complement strand
CAGATCGGCTGCTTGGCGATAGAGCGTGTCTTCCTCGCAGACGGATATTTTCAGGTCGCTTTCCTGCTCAGGATACACAATGCTCTCCCACTCGACAACCGCGAACGGGGTCATCTCGTGAAGCCTGGACTTCTCCTTGTCGAATATCTCCACCACCTCGCCCCCCCGCGCCATCAACGCATCGGCGATCAGCGACCGGTGACATCGCCAGGGGAGCATCTCAGCACACATGATTGCAGTCTGTTTCGCAGATGCGGTTTCCATGAGCCGATCTATTGCCTGACTAAACTCCCTGGTCTGCATATAGTCAGCGAATCCCCGAAAGCTTTCATTGTGCCAGCCCGTATTCGGCGAGTCCGGCTTTGGATGCCTCAATCCCCCCAGGCTTTTCTCATGGACATACTTAATGCCATGCTTTGTCAGGGCACCGCTGAGTTCGTCCTTGTTGAACTGAGGATTGGCACGAGAGCGGGGTACGGTTCGAACATCAACGAGCATCTCGATGCCGTATGCCCTCAACACCTCGATGAAGTCATCAATTCCTCGGGTCGAATGGCCGATGGTCCAGATCGTCACTGGGAGCCTCCAGGCAGCGAGGATCCCATCACGAGGGCATCTCGATAGACGGCATCCGGGCCTTCTTCGAGCTCGGCGGCAAGCAGCTTTCCCAGAGGGAGAGACTCGGCAGGGGAAGCCCGGTAGTATGCCGGCTCGCCTTCAATCTCGACAATCACCTCTATCTCTCGCTTCGGATTGACTGCAAGCGAGAAGAACGCCTTCCGGTCCGTTGATTCCATATTGACGGAGGCGAGATTGCACGGCTCGGTCGGGATGCCCTCCACGCCTTCGATGGAAACTCCGGTCCGACCTGTCTGACTTGTCTGACTAGTCCGACTGGCAAACCATCCTGCGAAGAGCGCTGCCTGCGACGAGTTCTTGCTGCCGTTTGCGGCATATCGGACATCCAGGTTGGCGATCTGCGATAGATAGGGTAGGAATCGGCTGTCGTCGAATACCTCCGCCGTCATCTCTCTCCACTGCCTTATCCTGATCCAATTGAGGTCGCCCAGGCCGATCTGTGGATGCTCGTGGGCCGGCTTCCTCATCAAGGAGAGATCTGCAAACTCTCGAGAATCCACAATCAGGCGGTCGGAGATCTCCAGCAGTCGGTCCATGCCTTCGTCGCCGAACGGCGGCTTGCCCATCCACCAAAGCACCACCGGCAGATCGGGGACAAGGAGTCCTGCCACCGATGCCGGAAGCCGTTCGACGGCCTGACCCTTTGCTGTCAGGACTATCTGCTCGCAGCAGATGTGGACATCCCCCGAATCCGAAAGCCGGCAGTGCCCCGATACTTGGCCGTGAGTCGTATGTTCTTCCGCCTCAGGCTCGGTCTGCAGGAATATAGCTCTGAGGGGGTGCTCCTGCGATGCGAGGCGGCTTGCCTCGATGGCCTCATCCAGCCTCGACCTGTCACCAAGACAAACGATGAGGTTAGTGGTGCAAACCCTGGTTGCCGTCTCGCCGCCGATCTCTCTCCAGAGGGTCGCGAGTCCCTTGTGTATCTCCGATAGCTCGACGGGCTTCCACTCGGGTGTAGCTACCATCACAACCTCCTCCACCGACGGCCATCTTTCTCCAGAAGCTCGTCTGCCTCTTTCGGACCCCAGCTTCCCGCATCGTAGTTCGGGAAATCCGGGGGAGGGGAGGCGGCCCAGCTTTGGAGGATCGGGGTCACGACCCCCCATTCGGCCTCGACGCCATCTCGGCGGGCGAACAGCGATTGATCGCCGAGCATGACGTCCACCAGCAGGCGCTCATATGCCTCTCCCGGGGTGATCCCGAATGCAGACAGGTAGCGGAAATCCAGGTCAACCGATCTGGGCTTCAGGCTCTCGCCGGGCTGCTTAGTCTCGATCTTGAGCGACATCCCTTCGTCCGGCTGAATCCGCATGATAAGCGTATTGGGTGCGGCTACTGTGTCGAAGAACCCGTGAGGCACGGGCCTGAACTGGATGGCGATCTCCGTCTTCTTCTTGGCTAGCCGCTTGCCGGTTCGGATGTAGAACGGCACGTCCTGCCAACGCCAGTTGTCAATGAAGAGTTTGGCAGCAACATAGGTTTCAGTGTTCGAGGTGGGGGAGACCTCCTCTTCCCGGCGGTAGCCGGATACCAAGTTCGCGTCTATCATCCCCGGCCCATACTGGCCTCTTACGACGTAAAAGCCGACCTCGGCAGGGGCGAACTTGCGGATCGAGCGGAAGACTTTCGTTTTCTCGTCGCGAATGCACTCGGCCTCGAATGCGACCGGCGACTCCATCGCGGTGAGGCTGATCAACTGAAGCATGTGGTTCTGGACTATGTCGCGCAGGGCGCCGGTCTCCTCATAGAACTCGCCACGGCCCTCCATGCCTACGCTTTCCGATATGGTGATCTGCACCTGGTCAATGTACCGCCGATTCCAAATCGGCTCGAATATGGAGTTCGCGAAGCGAAAGACCAGGAT
>DASRZD010000376.1:0-2108 GCA_035686805.1 Armatimonadota bacterium | reverse complement strand
CTCAAGGTCCGGTACAGCATCCCCAGGCCATGGAAGTATGACCGAACAGTCCTCCGATTCCCAGGCTTCGGGGTGGCAGTAGACGATGTATTGGCCAATGAATGCGTCTACATCCGAGACGCGGGGGTCTTCATAAGCAAGGGCAATCTCGACCCGGCGGAATATCTCAGGAAGATCGCGGATCGGAATACCGTTCTGGAGAGAATTCGGGAGATGCCAGACCAGACCTTCGAGCAGGCGATGGCCAAGACCCGAAACCCCATTCAAGACAACGGCCCGGTGATGATCTCCCTGGCGTGCGACAACAACAAGTTCGTGATCGAGCAGAACGGAATTGTCCGATTTGCGGCCAAGCCCCAAAAGGCGGATCAAGTGCCATCATTCGCAGACCAGTTCCCCTACGCCATCGTGCCTGAGTTCGGAAACGGCGAGGTGAAGCGAATCGAACGCCACCTGGATGGCGGCTGGCTTCCTGTGCCGGTTTCGACGTTCAGTGAGAGCCGCATCATATATCGTGAGCGGAGCTTCGTAGTCCCACATGGCCATGATTCACTGTGCGTCGTGGAGTTCGTCATTGAAAATCCGAAGACCGAGGCGGCGGACGTTTCCCTGGGGCTGACCTTCCCAATGGACGCTGAGAAGTCACCCAAAGGTGCTATCATTCAGCACGATGGCCTGATGATGGCGTCCATTGACTCCTCACTGGCAGCGAGTATTGAGAAGGATAAGGTCACATTCAAGGGGACGCTTCCCGGAGGTGAGAAGGCTTCCTGCTTTGTCTATCTCCCGACCTGGGAGGTGGAGGACCCTTCACAGCTTCAGGGTGGGGAGAGCCTCCTCGCCGATGTGAAGGCTTACTGGGAGCGGGTGATGGCCCCGGCAATGCAGATCGAGATACCCGAGCCGCTGCTGGGAAATGCCATCCGAGCCTCACAGATCCATTGCATGATGGCTGCGCGAAATGAGGCTGACGGCGCACGAGTGGCAGCTTGGGCGGGAGCGGACCGCTATGGGGCATTGGAGAGCGAGTCTCATTCGATCATCCGAGGCATGGACCTCGTGGGCCAGGAGGAGTTCGCCCGGCGGTCGCTGGACTACTTCATCCACCGGTATGATCCGGCCGGCTTCCTCACGACCGGCTACACGCTGATGGGAACGGGCTGGAATCTGTGGACGCTTGCAGAGCATTACCAGCTCACCCACGATGACAAATGGCTGAAGGAGCATGCCGCCGAGATTGCACGAGTCTGCGAGTGGATCACGAATCAGCGGCGCAAGACCATGACCGAGGGCGCGCCCGAGTACGGCTTGATGCCTCCCGGGGTCATGGCGGACTGGGGCAATTTCGTCTACTACTTCTGCCTCAATGGATACTACTACGCCGGACTGCATCAGGCGGCGACCGCCCTGAGGGAAATCGGTTATCCGGGGGCTGATGCCTTCCTCAAGGATGCGGCGGCCTTCAAGGAGGACATACTCCGGGCATATCGGTGGACGCAGTCGAGGTCGCCGGTTGTGCCCTTGCAGGACGGCACGTGGGTGAGCGCCTACCCATCGCAGGTCTACTGCCCCGGGCCGAGCGGCAACTTCTTCCCCGGCGAGGACGGCAATAGGAGCTGGGCCTATGACGTGGAGTTGGGCGCACACCAATTGGTGCCGCAAGGAGTTCTGAATCCGGGTTCCAGGGAAGTCGCCGAGATGATGGATAACATGGAGGATGTGCAATTCCTCTCCGACGGTTGGTTTGACTACCCGGCAGAGAAGAACCATGCGGACTGGTTCGACCTCGGCGGCTTCTCGAAGGTCCAGCCGTACTACTGCCGGAATGCGGAGGTTTATGCCCTTCGCGATGACGTGAAGCCGTTCATCCGGTCCCACTTCAACACGATCGCCACCCTGCTGAATACCGAGAACCTCTCTTTGTGGGAGCATTTCCGAAACAGCGGCGGGTGGAACAAGACCCACGAGACCGGCTACTTCCTGCAACAGAGTCGGTGGATGCTGGTCATGGAGAGGGGCGATCAACTGTGGCTGGCACCCTTCGTGACCGGCAACTGGCTCAAGGACGGGATGGTCGTCGCCGTCGGCAATGCCCCCACGACTTTCGG
>DASRZD010000375.1:0-3496 GCA_035686805.1 Armatimonadota bacterium | reverse complement strand
ACAGATATGGAGATCAGTATATTGGATGCCCGCTGGCTGCTATCTCCATTACCGTGTGCCGGGGACCACAGGATGACATGAACCCAGAGGAGGTTGCTGAGTTCCTGGTCCACGCCATCAACCAGCACGAGAAGCTGGTGGCAGAGCGGGACGGCTTCACGGTCGACTATTGCCGGGTCGTTGATAGCCTGGATGAATGCCGGGCACGACTCGCGTGGGTGGTAGAGATCCTCGGAGGCGATCCAAACGACGGGTCATCGGCGGACTCAGTGTCGTGGAGTGCATGGCTATCAGACGAGGCAGTGCGACTGGTGACAGAGTTGGTGGCCGAGCGGGACGAACTCAAGCGATACGTAGACAAGCTACCCACGTACTGCGCCTATTGTGGCTTTGAGGTGCCGATAGATGATGAGGCAGCATCGAAGATCAGCGAACATATCGCTACTTGCCCCAAACACCCGATGCGAGTCATAGAGGCGGAGCGAGATCGACTACAGGCCGGAGCTGCCGTGTCTGAATGCAATAGGTTACGAGACCTGCTCCAAACGTGCGAGGCCGCAAACAAATGCCTAAGTATGCGTGTTGACGTCCAAGCGACCGACCTGTCGCAGCTCAAGGCCAGGAATGAGAAGCTGAGGGAACTGGCACACCTAGCCTATGACGTAATCGAGGACGACCTTGAGGAGCGACCGGCCAGGCATTCGCTGGGCAACCTGTCGGCGAGGCTACGGACGATTCTGGTCGAGGAGAAGCCATGACCCCTGACGTGGGCATCAGATTCAAGGCGGCGGCACTGACACTGGGCCTCACGGCGAAGCAGATTGAATTCCTGTTTCGGGTGGCCAGCGGCCAGACCCAAGCCAAAGTAGCCTATAAGCTCAACATCAAGGACCCATCTGGATCTCTGAGTCGGGCCTATGAAAAGCTCGGTGCCCAGCATCGAGGACATGCGATTTCGATTGTGTTTGAACAGGCATTGAGAGAGGCAGGACTGAAATGAAACAGAAACCCATCCTATTCGACAGCGAGAGCGTGCGGGCACTGCTGACCTGCGCGAAGTGCGAGGAGCGGAGCGTGCCGTTCCCGTGTGAGCATTGTGGATCGACGGAGTTCCGCAAGACCCAGACCCGGAGAATCTGCAATCCGCAGCTGCCGGACGACTGGGAGCCCTTCGGCGAGATCCGGATGCTCCACAAGATGAAGGACGACGAGTTCGTAACGGACAGCTTCGGGCATCCCATCGAGATCGGTCTCGGCTGGTGTAACCAGGACGGCGACTTGGGGTACAAACCGAAATACTACGAGGGGGAACTGGGGTGGGCAAAGGAGACGTACTGGATAGCAGAAGTAGAAGGAATGGGCCATACGCCGTGCATGGTTTATGCAGCGGCCTGGGACGGGCCAGGAGAGCCGACGTTAGCTCATCTTTGCGATCACGCTCCGATGCCCCCGGAAAACTTCTACGACCCTCCTATCAAATACGGAAAGCATTCCTCCCGGTTCATGCCCAAGTGGGCCACCCGTCTCTGGGTCGAGTTCGGGCCGTCCCGCCCTCCGGAGCGGGTTGGAACAATCTCCTGGGATGACGCCTGCGCCGAGGGATGGCCGGGACCTCACACCGATTGCACGGAATATGAGGGGGCCGTGGAATGGTTCAAGTTCCGCTGGAACGGCATCTACGGCAAGGACGCCTGGGAGAAGAATCAGTGGGCATGGCCGTACCAATTCAAGAGGATCGGAGAACCGAAATGATGCGTATACTGAGATTTATCTGGTGGCTGATCCGGCCGCCCAAATTGCCGAAATGCCCGTACTGCGGTAAGGAACTCGGTGCGCTCGACGACGACCATGAAGAATACTACTGCCCAAAGCGACCTACTTGGCAAAGGATACAGCAGGGATCCAACAGAGGCGTGCATTGTTTCCGTCTCACCCCCGACCTCAAGATCACCAAGCTCGTACCGGAGGAGAAGCTGGTGGACCTGCTGGAACGCTGCTATCTGAGTCTAAAGAGCAATGTCCACGGAGACACCGAGGACGCCCTGATCGCCGAACTCAAGGTCCTGCTGAAGCAGAACTCTGGCCCAAGGAGGAATCATGAGAGTTCGCAAAAGACATTACGTCGTCTATAAGGAACTGGAATGGATTCAGGGACTACTGATAAACCCGAGAGCGAGACTCTATGGATGGTGCTTTCTATGTTGCCAACGGCATCGGCCACACGACCAGGACTGGGTCACGAACAATCCTGACGATGTCACTTGCAAGGTATGCCGGAGAATGATAGCAAAGGAGCGGAAATGACCATCAACAAATGCCCCACCTGCGGGCAGGTAATCTCTAAGAAGCGCTTCGTCAGACCGACTCCAGAGATGGTGACTCAGTACGCCGCTTCCATCGGCTTCAAGCTGGATGGAGAGGCGTTCTACGATCATTATCAGAGTAAGGGATGGAAGATTGGCAAGACGCCGATGGCAGACTGGCAGGCGGCGGTGCGAACTTGGAGGCACACCTCCAAGGTACTACCGATAGCCGCCGTAGACCAGAAGTGCCAATGCGGGAAACCCGCCGATGTCTGGTACAAGGACGATACCGAGCATAAGTGCTATTCGTGTAAGCAATGCCAGCCCCGGCTGTACCAGAACAAGCCGTCGCAGAGACTGAGGTAGGAAGAGGAATGCCTGATGTGGATAATACCAAGGAACTCACGATTCTCAGCCTTTGTGCCGGCTACGGCGGCCTCGAACTTGGACTGGCCCGATCACTGGAAAACCCTCTGCGCGTCGTTGCTGTGGAGATCGAAGCCTTCGCCCTGGCGAACCTGGAAGCAAAGGCTGCTCAGGGTGCCCTGGCTATCGACGCTATGTGGCCGGATCTTAAAACCTTCCCGGCAGAGCGATTTCGAGGATGCTTTGATTTCGTCATTGGCGGCTACCCGTGCCAGCCGTTCAGCCACGCCGGCAAGCGGCAAGGCGAGGACGACCCTCGACACCTTTGGCCGTATATTGCAGAGATCGTGCGAGCAGTACAGCCTGTTTGGTGCTTTTTCGAGAATGTCGCTGGACACCTGTCCCTTGGATTCCCCGCCGTTTATCGAAGCCTACGAGCTATGGGCTACCAAGTTGAGGCAGGATTGTTTACAGCGGCCGAGTGCGGCGCGCCCCACAAGCGGCAGCGGCTGTTCATCCTGGCCCACCGTCCGGGTGGCGGACGAGAAACCGTCGCTTGCGGGAAAACAAGCGACAGTCAACGACAAAGGTCGAATCGTTCGCTCGACAGGGGAAGACTTCTCAATGGCTCTGTGCGATGCGGTGCAGGTGAACTGGCCAACTCCGCAGAGCTTCGATTCAACGGATTGCCCCAGCGGGGACAGACAGAAGCGATTGCAATCCGGGGGTTGCCGAAATCTGTGGGAAGAGGTTGCGACCGATGGCCGGCCGGACCCGGACAGCCCCAGTACGAATGGGAAGAACCGAGGGTTGTGGACGACACCAAA
>DASRZD010000374.1:0-4081 GCA_035686805.1 Armatimonadota bacterium | reverse complement strand
GCTTCGTTCCCGTATGGAGTCGGATCTTGCAGCCATTAAGCTGAACAGACAACTGGTATGCTCGTTTTTTCAGGCATCGAGTGTAGCCTATATTATGGCCTGATTAGTATCTGGGAAGTACAAGAGCGGGGAGTTCAATCTAACGGGGTCAGTGTCATCGGTATCATCCCCCAGGGTGATAGGGAGTGTTGGGGTGGAGTCCAAAGGTAGTGGTCCCGCCATAGTCAAGAGCGGACTGGAGGTTGTGATCAGGGATGACAAACCTAGACTGAGCCTCTCCGGTTCCAGTGCAACTGACAGTTCCTTACATGCTGGACTGAAGGTAACATTTCCGGGGAAAGAGCTTCCAGGAAAGCTCCTCAGCAAGAATTTCAGAGGCACAACAATCGAAGTTGGTGCCGGCTATGGCACGGGCGGATTTGATGCTTCCCTGACGATTAAGGGCGATAAGCGAAAGCGGACGGGCGACATTTCCGTTAAGCCATCGGCAAGTATCGTATATGAAGGCAATAGGTTGAAGCCTGGGTTCAAGGAGGGCTTCCGCGGGGATTGGAGTTCAGGTATCATGGAACGGAGCGGGCCCATCGACGAATCTCCAACTACGTGGTTTGTTTTCAGGGTAGGGTTTTGATCCTGTGACCATGGAGACTCATGGCGCATTGAGGGAATGTCAGGGTTTCCGATCGACCGCGGAATTCTGGATGCCCAGTGGTCCTTCCGGTTGCAGCAGCAAGCCAGGCTCACTGCGTACATGAATAGCGGGTAGTTGGGTGGAGGAAGCACGTGTCATAATGCTGATGTACTAGAGGGACATGCGTGACTATAGGTGGACGATTGCATGGTCAGTCATCTCAAGGGGCGCCGGCTTGCCCACCCAATCCGGCGCCTTTTCATGATGATGCAATGAGCTGATCACGAGAGCGAGTGCCCATGGAGATGCGATTTGCGCTATTTGGCTTGCTTGCATTGGCAACAGGGTGCGGCCATGGGCCAAGCCAGCCGTGGTTTGGCGGCTACGCGGGGGCACATCGCGCCGCGCCGAAGGTGACGGGATTCGACATCGACAACTATCTCGGTGCCGAATGGTACGGGGTGTACGTGAATGGGAGCAAACTCGGGTACAGCGTCTCCTTCCGTGAGAAGACCACCCACAATGGAAAACCAGCGTACAGGTTCGGTTCTGAACTAGCGCTCGCCCTTCCCCTCTTCCGCAGCAGTTGCTACAGCACTTACCTTGCAACGGGTGAGCTCGTCGCAATCCACTCGATCAATGAAGAGGGAGGGAGAGGATCTATCTATTGTGGCATGGTCACCGACGACACCATGACTGTGACATCGTCAGCGAACGATGTGCAACGGACTCAGGCGGTGCCGGCGCCTGCAGTGACGCTGGAGGATGAGATCGCCTCCCTGCGGCTGATCTTGAGCGATCCGCAACCTGGTGCCAGTGTGACCATCAAGAGCTACAGCCTGGAAGAGTGTGACACGAGGATCAGCATATTAACAATAAAAGATAAGCGGACGCTGCTGCTGGACGGTAGTGAAATGATCGTCTACGATGCCAAACAGGTTTCACAGGTAGATGGCGGCCTCACGTCGGTGCTGTTCGATAGAAGGGGCAAAGCGCTTCGGATTGGGTTTTCCGGCAAGAGGATGTGGGAATTGCGCCTTGAGCCGGAGGAAACAGCCAAGAACCTGAAGACCGCGGAGCTCGCCGGCTACATTGTCCGCCCCAAAGGGAAGATGCCGTCTCCTACGGCTGAGCGGTTACGTCTGAAGATCACCGGTCTTGAGGAGGAGCAGATCGTCGCGGATAGCCGCCAGCAGTTCGAGAAGATGGATGATGGAGCCTGGCTGGTCACGCTTACGCGAGACTCATGGCCGGCGCAACCACCTGCGCTGCCGATCGCGGATCCCGAGCTTGCCGAGTTCCTGAAGCCCACGGCCCGCTATCAAAGCGATGCTCCGGTGCTCAAGGCGAAGGCAACGCACATCGTGACTGAGAACAGCGACGCGGCACAAGTAGCTCAGGCAATATGCGCGTGGGTGTATGCCAACCTGAGGATAGGAAAGGATGTTGACGATGCCCTGGGGGCACTCCGAGTCGGGGCCGCGCTCTGCAAGGGAAACACCGCCCTGTTCGTCGCGCTGTGCCGTGCAACAGGTCTACCGGCTCGGGGCGTTGTGGGGCTGGCATATGCCCCAACCTTCGAAGGTTTCGGCGCCCATGCGTGGGCGGAAGTGTATGTGGGCAGATGGATTGCGGCCGACCCCGCGTGGGGCCAGCCGCTCGCTAGCGCGGCTCGCATCAAGTTCGGAGACGAGGAAGCTCGCATCAGGCACATGGATCGGCTCAGCATCGAAGCGTTCGAGGACGAAGATCAGCAGGCGGAGTGATCGCCGAGGTGACGAGATCTTCTCTCATTCTGGCTCAAAGCAGACGCGAAAACCAATATTGCTGGTGCGGGTGGCTGGTGCAGGTCTGCTGCGGCAAGCTGAGCGACAGTATCCTGGATGGTCGTCCCAAGAACCACCTCGCAGGACGCGCAACTGCCCGCCTTCAGGTCCCTTCGGGTCCCTAACGGCGCCGGCCGTGTATTCGCCGTACCAGTCCAAGCACCATTCGTATACATTGCCTATCGTGTCGTACAGCCCGAAGGCATTGGCCTTGAAGGTGCCTACGGGTGCAGTAAACACGTAGCCGTCGTCCCAGCTGAAAGTTGCCAGTTCAGGAAGCTTTGCCCTTGCGGTCTGATCGGCGACGTTGCACCAGCCGCGGCCACCGTCCGGGTCGCTGCCCCACGGGTAGGCCGTGGTGCTGCCGGCCCGGCAGGCATATTCCCACTCGGCCTCCGTCGGCAGGCGGTAGTTCCTCTTTTCCTTATCGCCAAGCCACCGACAGAAGGCAACTGCATCAAACCAGCTTACCTCAACGACTGGATGGTTGTCCCCCTGCAGGAATCCCGGCGCCTTCCAGTTGGCCCCATCCACATCCTTCCAGTTCTTGCTTCCGATCAATACTAGCGCGCTGCCTTCCTTCTCAGCGTCAGTCTTGTACCCTGTTGCGCGCACGAATTCCGCAAACTGACCGCGGGTTACCTCGGTCGTTGCCATGTAGAAGCCTCTGGTGAGGGTCACTTTGTGTTGGGGATGTTCGTTCACGAACCATTCTGGCTTGCCGCGATGCAGCCGTGCGACCTCCTCCGGCGTTTGATCGCCGCCCATCATGAATGTGCCGGGACTGATGAATGCAAACTCCATGCCAATGGAGTTCTTTATCTTGAGAGGCCGCTGTTCAGTCCTCACTGATGGGGCTGTGCCAGCCCTATCTGCGTTACCCTCATGCAACTCCTTCGTACCTTCTTCTTCAGACTTGACGAGGCCGCGAGGGGATGCGGCCGTTGAACCTGGCGGAAGAGGAACCGGCAAAAGCTCATTCGGCGCCTCAAGTTCCTCTCCGACAGGCGGAGCGTCCATGCGAATCCGGAAACCCATGTAGTTGACGCGGAGACCTGACGTGGAGCCGTCACGACTTGCAGATCGGCAGAACTCCGGCCCGAAACAAAAGGATCCTCCCCGAACCACACGATACTCGCCACCTCCCGGCCCATACGGGTCAACAACAGCCTGTCTTGGATAGCTCCCATGCCAGTCTGAACACCATTCCCGCGCGTTGCCGATCATGTCGTACAGCCCAAACACATTTGGTTTGAACATTCCCACGGGGGAGGTGAACGCATAGCCATCGTCGATTTGGAAGGTCGATTCGGTCTCCCATTTTGCTTCCGCCTTCCGGTCGGCAACATTTGCGTAGGATGCGGTATCGGCTTCGTTCTCTCCCCAGAAGAACCGCCCTGTGCTTCCGGCCCGGCATGCATATTCCCATTCGGCTTCCGTAGGCAGATGGTAGCGCCTCTTCTCTCTCGCGCTGAGCCATTCACAGAAAGCCCGGGCGTCGTTCCAGCTCACGAGCACAACCGGATGGGAATCGGTCTGCACAAAACCGGGGTTCCGCCAGATGAATTCCCAGCGTCTCTCCCACGCATCGTCACCGTTCCACCCCCAGCCGCCATCAGTCCTC
>DASRZD010000373.1:0-6135 GCA_035686805.1 Armatimonadota bacterium | reverse complement strand
GTGGCGTATACCATATGTGACATCGCTAAGGCTCCACACGGCGTGAATCATCCCATTGCTGTCTATCACAACGGATGGAGTGGAAGCACAAAACTCACTAGTCGAGATATTTTCCTCCTCAACCACTGGGATCTGCCACCCGTCATCGAATGACCACGCGCCCGCATCGTACTCCCTCCACACTATATCGAAATCGACAGGGTCAATGTGAAGACGAGCAAAAACCGTATGCAGGTTTCCGTCGCTATCAATGGCAAACGGACACGAGCCGAACGGGTATTGGCCAAGATTGACATCGCCAGCCACCCCCCACCAGTTGGTGAAGAGCCAGGCGGGCTCCTCCCAATCCGACGCCCAAGCGCTCATTTGTGTGGCCAACAGCATTACAGCAAGAACGACCAACAGCTTTGTACTGCTTTTCATTTCCAGCCTCCATGCATTATTGATTGGCCCTCATTTGGCAACAGTGAACAGCCACCACCTCCTTTCGGCCAAACGAGCCACAGCCTGTACATTCAGTATAGGACAGCTCTGGCGACCCGTCTATTGCTAAGCGATGATAATACGGAGAATTCTTCGTCACGCTACTGTTCAGCTTGATAATATCGGAAACCTATTAAGGGGCTTTCGCTATCCAGGCGGTGGCGACAGAAAAAAAGACGAGCCCCCGAAGGAGCCCGTCTTACTGACTGTCTGATCGGCCGGAACGTTTATCCCGGCGTGTAAGCCGGTTTCGGGTACAAACGGCACCACACGTTGCCTGTGTGCTCTATTGGCTTGCCATCCTCACCGGAAACACAGGTATCTACCACACCATCATCAAGCATTACCCTCTGGCGAGTCATAGTGGATACATGACCGTCAGCCCAAAGCACATCAGCCATCCCATTATGCCAGCCCGGAGCGTAAATAGTTGAATAACCGCACTTTGGGCATGCCCAACTGCCTCCCTTCAACTTCGCGGGAGGGTCGTCCGGGTCATCCGTGCTTGTCTCAGTTATGCGCAGTGTGGTAGACGGGTATTTGACATCACTTGAGGAGACATACTTGCTGAAATACATATTATACCCATACGTCCTCATCACCTGCCAGGCTATTTCATACTCTTCAATCGGTGCGCTCGGGCATTTGAACAACTCACCTTCATATTCCTCGAGCTCGCCCGCATAGTGATTGCCCTTCAACTGCTTGACGTACGGCTCCATGAGATCCTTCCAGGTATAGTGGTATGTAGCGATCGTGAAGGGCTCATCCTTCACATTGAAGGGCATGGGGTTATCGTAATCGTCCTCATACATGGCGACCGCCTCGCCCATCTGCTTCAGGTTGTTTATGCACTTGGTCTGCAATGCTTTCTCCCTGGCTCTCGCGAAGACCGGGAAGAGTATGGCCGCCAGGATAATGATGATCGCTATGACGACCAGCAACTCGACGAGGGTGAAGCCTTCTCTCTTTCTAAGCATTTTAGTTCCTCCTGTATCGTAAGAAAAGCATGGCATGGAAGTTACTGCAGATCCCAGAGCGAGTTGTCCATCGCTTTCCCCCTGTGGGGCGGATTAACGTCGCTCTGGTCGCCATACCAGTTATTGTTGTTCACAAGTTGGTCGGTACTGATCGAAGAAACATGCCCGTCCGCCCAGCCGATGTTCGACCGATTGTTGTGCCGAGGTCGGATAAGGACGTTGCCTGTGGTCTGTGGCCAGTTGTTTCCGTTGTACTGCTTTGGCGGAAAAGCCCATATATACTGGTTGTCAACCAGGCAGATGGTCTGTGCCGTATCTTGGATGATGCTCTGCTTGGCGGATGATCTTTTGAAGCCGCCGTTGCCGCTGTAGGGATTGTTGCCCAGCGAAGTCGTGAAGGGGTTTGCGTATCCTCTAAAGGGAAGGCCGAGGTAGAGGAAATTGTAGCCATATCCGGCCTGGTCGGCCGGACTGCCTCCCAGGTAAGTCTTCCATCTCCTGCCTATCTCTTTGCACCTGAATACGCCCTGCATCTGGCCGCCGTAGAACGCCTTGTACCTTACGTAGCTCTCCAGCTTCACCGGCCATAGTTCATAGTAGCCGCCGTAGCCGTTCCGTCCCGCCATTGCCCTGTAGTAGTTGCCGACGACGGAATTGACCCTCGGTGAACTGACCGCATTTCCGGTCCAGTTTTCGGCATCCATAGAAGCCTCCGGGCCCTTTCCGGGGATCGCGGTCGTGGGAAATGTTCCGCCCCAGTCCGACATGTACATCGCAAAGAACCCGGTCAACTGCTTAAGATTGTTCATGCAGTTGACCGCCCGAGCCTTCGCACGAGCCATCAGGAAGACAGGAAACAGAATTGCAGCCAGGACTGCGATGATTGTGATTACTACCAGCAGCTCGATTAGCGTAAAACCCTTTTTTCGCTTTATCATTGCCACCCCCTCCTTGAGAGTAAGATTTCGCACACTCGACTTGGGCGGAACCCGGGTTTTTCCGCCTCCAATATGATTAACGTACTTGCCCGGTAAAAAGATACGGTATTATTCAAAAAAACTTTCCTCCTAGGCAAACACCCTCTTTCGAAGCGTATGAAAACATGAACGCTGAAAACGAATACAATCTAGCACACCGGTTACACTTTTGTCAAGCGTATTTCCAGTTTGCCGTTACAAAGATGGCGAGCGCCGAGGCGACTATTGCCGCTGTCTCCGTACGCAAAATCCTAGGTCCCAGCGACACCGGGACTATCCCCAGCGATCGAGCCGCGTCCACTTCTTCCGTCGTGAATCCGCCCTCCGGCCCGATGAACAGGGTTAGCTCATTCCCGCCGAGCTCCTGCAGCGCAGTCAGAAGGCTGGTGGATCTCTCGCCTTCCCAGGCGATCATGGCCGGTTGTTGTGCCGCCCTGGCCATCGCCTCGCAAAACGAAGAGACTCCCTCCACGACCGGCAGGAGAGCCCTTCCTGACTGCTCTGCCGCCTCTCGGACTATCGCCCGCCAACGCTCCAACCTGGCCTGCGTCTTATCCGGCGAAATCCTTACGATAGTGCGCTCGGTCTCTATTATCAGAAACTCGGACACCCCGATTTCAGTGCACTTCTGGAGGATGAGATCCAGTCTCTCCCCCTTTGGCATGCTCTGCACCAGGGACATCCGCAACTTCGGCTCTGTGGCCGGAAAGCGAACCTCTGTGATTCTCCCGATTGCCTGCGAGCCGTCCAGCGTCTCGATCCGGGTCACATACTCCCGGCCGGTGTTGTCCAGAGTGTAAACGATTTCACCGGTATCAAGCCGAAGCACGTTCTTGATTTGCTTTCGCTGATATTCCGTGAAAGCGATTCGATCTCCAGAGACGCATTCAGACGGCACGAAGAACCGATGGCTCACGACACTCCGCCTTCGTTTCTTTGACTGCTCATGGTGTTTCCTTGTTCCAGGGTGATTTCGTAATTCTTGGTGTGCGGATCAGACACCAATCCGTCTTTTTTCCCCCCGCGCGGATGAAGATCAGCGCCAGGACGGTGCATGCCGTGAGCGAGAACGCGCTCACTACGAACGGCGAGTAATGCGAGTTCGTGCCTATTCCGAAGAAGCTGATGGTCGCCAGGTTATAGAGATACGACCCCGCAGCCGCTCCCATTACCCCACCGATCCCTTGCGCAGTCCCAAGTCCGCCGATAACCGCACCCCTGATCCATGGCGCCGCCATATCCGAAACCAAAGCCAGCCACGCCGGCATCGCCAGCACGAACCCTATGCCGATGAAGGCCCCGGCGACAGCGAGCTCCCATGGCTCGCGCACAATCGTTACCACCCACATTGCCAGCATGCTAACGCCTATTCCGAGTCTGACGGACGTTGCCTTCCCCCAATGATCGCCGAGTCTCCCGGCCACTAGGCTCGCTGCCGCGACTATCAGCGCGGCCGGCAGCATCAGGCCGCCATATCCGGTCTCGCTCATTCCCAGCTCATTCATGACGAAGAGCTTCACGATGGGGATGCATAGCCCGACGGCGAAGAATGCCAGGAAGGCGACAACCATCATGTCCGGAACGGATTTCAGGCCGAGCATGACATCGGAAAACGAGACCTGCCGCCTGCCCTTCTTGATCGCCTCTAAGTCCTCCTTCGACCGCTGAGGAATCAGGAAGATCGCGGCTATGGCCGTCATCAGAAAAAGAGCGCTGATGACGTAGAAGGAAGTCAGTCGCGAATCCGTGTAGTCGTTTGCCACGCCGCCGATCAGCGGACCGACTGCCAGTCCTGCAATGTAGGTGACCGTGAGCACGCTCATGCCGGAGGTTCGCCTGCCAGGTGGGACGCTTCCTCCGATGGCTGCGACCATTGTGGGCCATATTGCACCTGCCGCCAGCCCATCGAGTATCCTGAGGCTGATCAGCCCCCATAGCTGATGCACCAGAGTCATCCCGAAGGCGCTCGCACTGGAGATCAGTGCGCCGAAAACTATGATCGGGCGGCGACCGATCCGATCGCCCAGCGAGCCGAGCGGGGATTTGAAGATCGTTTCACTGACGAGGAAGGCGGCATATATTACGCCGATGTGGGCGGTGAGGCCCAGTTCTTGTACATAGGGCGGGATGGCGGACTGGTTCATGATGCCGTATGCCAGTTCAGCCACCGCCGATACTATGCCGAGGGATACCAGCACGCGATAGGTTCGGAAGGACGACACATCGCGCGCCCGTTTGTTAGGCAAGATGTCTCCTACTTGATGATAACTTCCTTCCCTAGTTCAGAAGACTTGTAGATCGCATCCAGGATTTTGGTCGTCAGGAGAGCCTGCTCGCCGGGTACGGGCGAGGGCTTGTTGGTCCGGACGGCGTCAATGAAAGCGTTGATTTCCGAATGATGGATGTCCACCTGCTTCAGGTACACGGGCGTAACATCGAGAAGCGTCTCGCACTCCTCGCGGTACATCTTGATGGGGGAGAACTCGCAGCCGCCCTCTGTGCCCATGAGCGACGTGTTGAAGACATCCTTCTCAATGTTCGCGCAGAAGCTCGATTCGATCACCAGGGTCGCGCCATTGTCGAATCGAATCAGGCCGGTGGCGAAATCCTCGACTGTGTAATTGTCATAATCCCATGGCCCCCATGTGCCGAAGGTGCCTTTCTTGCGGCCGAACTTGGTGTAGCACTGCCCGGAAGCCGCGATCGGCTTCGGATGCCCCATGAGCCACAAGGTGAGGTCCAGGATGTGTACGCCGATATCAATGAGCGGTCCCCCGCCCTGCTTTTCCTTGTCAATGAACACGCCCCAGCTCGGAACGCCGCGACGTCGGAGGGCCTGGACTCGGGCGTAGTAGATGTCGCCCATGTTGCCGGCGTTTATGAACCGCTTGAGGGCCGCGCCTTCCGCCTTCCAACGCATGCACTGGGCGACCATGAGGAGCTTGCCGGACTTCTTCGCGGCGGCGCACATCTCGGTGGCTTCCTCGGCATTCATGGCGATCGGCTTCTCGACGATGACGTGCTTGCCCGCGAGGAGGGCCTTGACTGTGGGATCCTTGTGCACGTAATTCGGCGTGCAGATGTCCACCATCTCGATGTCCTTGCGCTCCAGGAGCTTGCCGTAATCGAGATACCGGTCCTTCTCAGCCAGGCCGAGGTTGTCCCCGACTTTCTTGAGGGTATCTGGGTTGATATCGCAGACAGCGATGATCTCGGCGTCGGGGTTATTCCCGTACCCCGGGATGTGCTTGCTCTGGCAGATCGAGCCCGTCCCGATCATTCCTACTTTGGTCTTCGACACGTTACTTCCCCTTTCGTTCTAACGTTCCGCGTTCAGCGTTCTGGGTTCTCCGGTACGAAGAACGGTGAACGATGAACCAGGAACGGCCTTAGCCTTTTATCACCCCGATTGGTTTCAGGCGGGCGACTTTGCGGGAGATGCCCGTCTCGTGGGCCGTCTGGACGACTAGGTTCACGTCCTTGTATGCCTCGGGGGCTTCTTCGGCAAGCGTGCCCCTGCTCGCGGCCCGCACGGTGATCCCCTTCTTGGCGAGTTCCTCCTGGATGTCCACACCACTTGCCTGTTTCATCGCCGCCTTCCGACTCATGACCCGGCCAGCGCCATGACACGTGGAGCCCCAGGTCTCCTCCATCGCCTGCTGAGTTCCGACGAGGAGATACGAATACCGGCCCAT
>DASRZD010000372.1:0-2447 GCA_035686805.1 Armatimonadota bacterium | reverse complement strand
CCTCGCCCTGCAAGGCTATACGCTTTACTTCTACGACCTTGCCTCCTGCCAGTTCGAGGGCGAGCCTGAGATGGTCTGCTCAGACCTCACGGCCCCGTAGCTCTAGGAGATATTGCCGTAGCTCAGGGCCCACCACGTGGCCCAGTCCATGACAGTGTCGCCGGGTAGCTTCCTATTCACCTTGAAGTCCACCAGGGAATCCTGGGTCTTGTTCCCCATCAGGCCATCGGGCCGACCGGTCGAGCTACTGACCAGCCCATCCGGACCGTACCCGTAGCTGAGCAAAAGTCCCTGGACGCGCGCCACGTAGCCCGAGTAGCTCCCGCGTAGATCGTTGAGGTTGATCTGCGCGGGAGGGGTCGGCCAAGTATTCGGCGTAGGAGGGGGCGGCTCGCCTCCGGCATTGGCGAATACCTTGAGCTCATCAAGGTTGCCATTCCAGCGGTTGACATCGCAGACCCCCACGCCGGGTACGTCGGGTGCGTACTGCATGCTATCCGAGCCTGACCATTGCCAGATGGCCCAACCCGGCCAGGGCATCTCCGGCGGCTGGGTCGCGGTCCCTGAGTAATACACCTGCCACAGCGGGTAGTCCGAAAACTTGTCGGTGTTTCCACACTCGTATTTCCACACGTTCTTTCCGGTGTAGATCATCGGGCGACGGTTAAGCCGACGCTCGACCACATCTATCCACGCGTCGATCCAAGGAATGTTCTCCTCTTCGTCGAAGTCGCTGTACTTCTCCCAGTCCAGCGCCGGCGGCATGAAGTCGAGAACTATCTCTCCGCAGATCTCCTGAACTACGTCGCAGAAATGCTCCCCTTCGGCCGCACCGTCCTGCTCGTTTCCTCCGTCAGTATCGGGTCGCGCAAAGTGATAGGCGCCGGGGTAATAGATCCCCCCAGATGATTGAACCTCACGGATTCCCGCGATGTACTCGGCGAACCTATCGTCGGTGTGCGTCCGACCTTCCGTGGCCTTGCAGACGCAAAAGCGCATACCCGACGCGGCGGCCTGGGCATGGTCCACCTCACCTTGCCAGTGTGAGATGTCGATACCCTGGATGTAGTCCTGGTCGTAAGCCACCGTCAACCCTATTGAGTAGCGAGCCCCCGGATACCCAGCGCAGGAACGTCGCCCCGACGGCATTTGATCGTGATTCCACCATGAGTATGAGGCACCTCTATTATCTCGCCTTTCGTCGGGGAGCCCGTCATGTTGTCGATATACCAGCCCTTGCCAGTCTTCACACCCTCAAGCACGCCATACTCCAAAAGCTTGTCGATATCGGCCTTCGTCAGCGTCACCGTGTGGCGGTGGGGTGGGTTATAAGGCCCATCAAACGAGTTTGAAGTCGTCTCGAACTCAACCTCGTAGTCCCCGCCTTGAGCCTGGATCTCCATGAGGTCCATCGGCCTCAACGTGAACCCATCCCACTTGTGACCATGCTGGGTGCTTGGCCATTTCTTGATGTCCTCAAGGATGTAACGCGCAGCCTCCCTGCAAGGCAGCTCCGGCGCGTCGCCAAGATTGCCAATGTCGCCATCGCCGTCGCCGTCGCCATCGCCATCGCCGTCACCGTTGCCATCGCCATCGCCATCGCCATCGCCGTTCCCGTTGCCAGGAACTCCCTCCTCATCGCCGCCCTTGGACATCAAAAAGAAGGCCGCTCCGGCCAGTAATAGAATTGGAAGTGCATTCGCCATCGTGGTTATCGCTTATCTTTTGACAGGGCAACCAGCCCTAGCGCCGCTTCTTATTCATAACGATGAGCCCCAGCACTGCCGCGGCCATGAGCAGCCCAACCTTCCCGCTCGACCCCTCACCGGTCAACTCATCGACTGGCGAACCTCCGCCTGTACTGCCGACGCTTGATAGCCCCTGTATCACCGCCACTGTCTTCGGTGCGTTTGGATGAAGATTTACCGGGCCCGCGGAGAGGATCATGCCGCAAGACTGCTTGGCATTGATCATCGCATTACGATAAGCCACATCCGGAATAGAGTCGGTGTCGACCTTGCACCGCAAAGGATGCTGGAGCAGGAGCATCCTATTCTTTTGCCACTGCTCTTTCAGATCACTGCCGAAACGAAGTGCTGGAAATGACTCGTCAATGTAAGCGCAGACCGGGGTATTGTCGAGTGCACCTTTTTGAAGTTGAGCAAGGTTATCTAGCGACAGGATCGGCTTCGAGCTTTCGATCCCATAAGACAGCTCTTGGTCGATGAGCTCCGCCCGAGGCGGGTTACCAACAGAAACCTCCCTGGCCCTGTTTCCATGAAGAGAGTCTTCGCCCTGCGGGTAAGGGGCCCATCCGTACAGATCCCCAGCAACACAGTTGATAAAGTTAGCCTTTGCCTCCGAAGAGAAAAATCCCCAGTTGGGATCATTGGGGTCCCCCACAATCCTTGTGCGAAGTGACCACATGTAGTCGGCCCAAGCCTTCT
>DASRZD010000371.1:0-5423 GCA_035686805.1 Armatimonadota bacterium | reverse complement strand
GGTCTCGGGATCAACGTCAACGATGATGGGGACGGCGTTCACGTCGAGGCACGCGGCCGCGGTCGCCTGCCAGGTGTACCCCGGCACGATGACCTCATCGCCCGCGCCGATGTCCAGCGCCTCCAACGCGAGCTGGAGCGCGACCGTGCCGTTCATCAAGCAGACGGCGTACTTGGCTCGGGAGAAAGCCGCGAACTTCTCCGCGAACTGGGCCTCCATGGGGCGATTCGCCGCAGCCCAATCGCCGCTCCTGCACACTTCGAGCAGCAGCTCTTCCTCGCGCTCATCCCTAATCGGCCAACTCGGCCACGCCTTCGTCCGAACGGGACTCCCACCGTTAATCGCTAGTTTCGCCATCATTCCCCCATCAAACATTAACCATCAACCATTCTTCATTCCGCCTGCATCCTCGCCCATCTCTTTCCCACCCGGCCCTTCATCCGAGCGAGATAGGCATCCTGGGTCTCGAACTTGTCCCCCGCCTTCTTGAGCATCTTCTGGAGCAGGGCCTCCATCTTGTCCTGGAGCTCCTTCGCTTCCGGCTTATCAATCAGATTGTTCATCTGGTAGGGGTCTTTCTCGTTGTCAAACAGCACATAGCCCTTATCGCTGAATCGCGCATACGTATATCTATCCGTCCGAACCCCACGCCATGGACCCGCAGCTTTCCTGCCCGGGACGCCTGCGATCTTCTGAAGAAGTACCGCTTCCGGCTTTTTGCCGCCCTTGCCAAGCAGAACAGGGGAAAGGTCAGTGCCCTGAACGACCTTCGGTATCGGCACACCGCAAAGCCCCAGGAGCGTCGGCATCACGTCAACCGTGTTGAGGAGCACGTCGGTCTTCTGCCCGGCCTTGATCCGCTTCGGATACCGCATGATGAACGGGACATTGATGCTTTCCTCATACGGCACGTTCTTCCCCTGTAAGCCCTGGCTCGCGAGCATGTCGCCATGATCGCTCGAGAAGCAGATGATCGTATCGTCCGCGATCCCGAGCTCATCGAGCGCCTTGGTAATCTTGCCGATTGCCCTGTCCAGGCCGGCGATCATCGCGTAGTAGACATGCGCGTTCTCCCGATCATCCATGCCCGCCGGGACATTCGCACGCTGAGTAAGCTTGTCAGAGGGATACATGTCCAAGTACTTCTGAGGTGCCTCGCGAGGCGGATGAGGCGCTCTCCATGCAAGGACCAGGCAGAACGGCTGATCCTTGTTCTTCTTCATGAAGTCAATCGCGAGGTCGGCATGGCAGTCGGTTTCATACCCGGGCAGTGGAATCTGCTCAGGCGTGTCGGCGCAGTAGAAGCTGTCCATGTACTCGCCGCCTAGATTCCTGGACGCCCAGTAATCGAATCCGTGCCTTCGTTCCTTGGGCACGAAGGGATCGTGAATCTTCTCCAGGTGCCACTTGCCGATGAAGCCGGTCTTATACCCTTGCTCCTTGAGCGCCTGAGCGAAAGTGATCTCGCTCTCCGGCAGCTCCATCGCGTTGCCGATCATGCCGGTGGTCGTGCCGTACCTGCCGGTGAGGAGCATGGCCCGGTACGGCGTGCAAAGCGGATAACCGCTGATCGCATCGGTGAAAAGCATCCCCTGAGCCGCGAGCTTGTCCACATTCGGGGTCTTGGTATTCCTGTCCTGGCCGATGCACCCCAGCGCCTGATTCCTCATCTGATCGGCGAACAGGAAGACCACATTCGGCTTGCGAGCCTTCTCTGCGGCACACGATGCCACCGGCATGCCAAGCAGCGCCGCCCCCGCAACCGCCCCCGCACTTCGAGTGATGAATTCCCTCCGAGTCAAACCCTTTTCTGCCATCTACTTTACCTCCAACGTCACAAATCTCTTCTCACCAAACACAATTCCATCCACCATTAACTGAAACCCGACTTTTGTCTGATTAGTAATGCTTGGCATCAGGAACGAGTTGACTTCCGCATCCCCCAGGAACGGCGTGTCCTTCGCAATCGGGGCAAGGACCGGCGCCTCCAGTCCGGTCACTTGAAGATTGACATTCGACGCGAGCCATTTCACCTCGGCGATGTTCCCAAGCGAGGCCCTCGCAAGGAACGGCGTCCCAGCCTTGACCTGAACCTTGTCTCCATCCTGAACCGCAACCCCGTTGATCTCCAGGGAATTGAACTCGGCGTTCAGGAACTTCGGCGGGTTATGGCCGTTGAGGGGCGTGTCCCCGACCGCGATCTTCGGGAAGTTCGACGTGTCCGTGCCCGTGCCCTTGGTTCGCAGCCCGACTGTCTTGCCCTCACCGACCGCCTTCCCATACTCAGCTCTCTTGTCGGCAAGCATGCCGGCATATCCAATGGCGTACTTGTCACGATCAACCTCGATCCAGTAATCCGGCTTCTTCACGGGATAGGGGGTCGCAGCCATTTTCGCCATCTTGGTATACTCGTAAGCCGCCGGTCGAAGGGTGAAATCCGGGTTGATAACCGCGAAGTCGCTCCTCTCCCAGATCAGGTATCCAGGCCACCACCACGCCGCCGACCCCGCCGACCTAGTCTCGTAGAACATCCGATAAATCTTTTCGTAGAACTGACGCTGCTCATCGAGCCGATCGGGTGTCACCGCCGAATAACCAAGCTCCGCCCAGTAGACCGGCTTCCCGCCGCTTACGAACTTGCCGTAGACGGTCGTGAACCCCGCCTCCCGGAAGCTCTGCCAGTCGCCGCTGATGTTATAGCCTTCAGGCGAGATATAGTCCAGGTGCTTTGCGCCCGAGAAGAGATCAACCGGCATCTGGGGCAAGGCGAATGGAGCGGAAGTACCCGTGCCGTTGAACCCGCTCCGCACGCTGATTGGGTGATAGGGGTCTAAGCTGTGTATGACCTGCGCAGTCTTCATATACCGGCGGCTGAACCGATCATCCCAGAACCGCCGATACGCGGCCACCATCCTATTCCATGGGCCATCCTCCGAGACTTGATCGTCGGTCGGGCCGTGGACTCGTCCATTCTCGCCCTTCCTGAGCGTGAAACCCCAGTCCTTTTCGGCATTCTCGACGCTCCCATACCGGTCCTGAAGCCAGCGCTTCCACTCAGGATCCGCGCCCTGACGCTTATCCTCAACGCCAATCCGAACCTCCCAACCGGTGTCATAGGCGAACATCGCCGGGCGCTCCCAGAGGCGTGCGGCCTTGATGAGCGCCAGCGCCCTCTCGGGATTCGGCCAATTCGGCTCAAGGCCCGCGAGATAGACATGGCACTTGATCCCATGCCTGTGCGCCCGCTCCATGAAATCAACGAACGCGGGAGGGACTTCCTCCGAATTCTCGTAGATGAGGGCCACCGTATTCAGCCCGATCTTATTCATCAGGCTGAGCTCCATCTCCACGATCTCGGCGTCATACTGGTCGGGGTGACACCAATGCTGCCAGAACGGCTCGCGCTCCATGGCGGCGACGTAGAGCGGCCGATAGTTGATCCCCAGCGAGTACCAGGGCTTGCCTTTGTAGATGAACTGGTCCCCCTTGATGCTCACAAACTCCGATTTGTCCACCGGCTTGCTCTCAATGATCGAGAAGGGCTGGCGGATTTGATCAATCAGCTTGCCGTCGCGGTACATGGAGGTCACGATGGTATAGAACCCCGGCTTCAGTCCCTTGATCGGCCCAAGCTCGCAGACTGTTCTCTTACCTGTGATGGGGAAAGTCTTCTTGAGCTGCGTCTCAGCGATACTGCACTCAATCTCCACCGATCCCGTATTCCCACCGGTATTGAGAACCACCGCCCCCGCAATCGGCTCGCCCTCGAAGTAGGACGCCTTATCCACCCCACCCGAGAGCAGGTAGAGGCCGTCATCTATGCGCTTGACTAGAACTACCGCCTCGCGGGCGACTTCCTCCCGATGCGCCGCCAGGAACTCAGGATCCTCGATCCCGAGGGTCGCCCACACGCTCTTATACTCTTCGTCATCCTGGACGTAAAGAGCCGCCGCCGCACCTCCGATATGGCCGTCGGGCATCTTGACCGCCAGCGCGGGAATCCACCGGTGAGGGGCGGTCTTGTTGAACCCCAATCCCCGATATCTCGGCAGCGAGCACACGACGTGCACATTGCCGGTCAAGGCGGTTTCGCCGGTTTCATCATAGGAACCAAACGTGCGCACAAGTGACGCCGCATCTGTGGGATAGGTCTTATACGAAGGACTCAGCGTCTCGAGGGTCGGCTGGGCGAAGTCGGGGTTTCCGGCGGGATTGGGCATTGAGGAGACTGCGCTAATCCAGTACTCCGCCGGCTTGCCGGGATCGCGGAGGTTATGGTTTTCGAAGCCGACCTTGAACTTCGCCACCTTGCTGGTATCCAGGCTGCCTTCCTTCCCACGCCAAAGCATGAATTGGTCGGCGGTCAGGGCATAATCCTTCCACTCCGTCGAGACGTCAATCCTCGCCACCCAACGGTTGTTATCGGAATCGATCCAGGCAACCGTCAACTGCCGAACGTTCTTGCTGCCTTTTGCTGAGAAAACCGTCACCGTCTCGCCAGGGCCGAATTTGCCGGTGACCGGGATGTCCTGGAACTCCCAGAGCTTGCAGCTCGGCATCGAGACATGCATTTGCGAGCCGCCAATCCCTGATCCCATGAAGCCAACGGTTACCTGAGTTTCCGGAGTGCCGGTATCGCGAGTCATGGTCTTTCGGTTATTCCGGAAATCCAGCACTGGAGAGCGCGGTGTTTCGGAGTTGGGCTGATAGAACAGCTCCACCAACTTGTCCATCAGCATCTGCTGAGTGAGCCACTCGCCGTCAACCTTCACGACCTGCCGGGACAGGAACGGTCCTCCGATGGCGAGCAAGTTCCCGCCGCCCTTGAGGTAGGCCAGCAACTGGGGTCGAGCCTCGACCGGAAAGCACGCCGAGTTCGGCAGAATCAGGAGCCTTCTCTGGTCCGACTTGTCCTGCCTGCCCCGATCCGTCGGGGACAGGTCCGACAGGTCTGACACCGGCCTCACCGCGAACCCCTCCGCCTCCAGCGACGACTTCAATGCGCCCACAAACTGAGCGTCCGTCCCAGGAAACTGCTCTGTAACCAGCAACACATCCATCTTGGCAGCCAACCTCCCCTGAATAAGCAGACCGAATAGCAGAATGAGTAATGTTTTCACTGTTCACCGTTCACCGGGTTTTTCGTCTTCTTCCCCAGGGTCTTTGCAGATCCAGTCTTCCCCGTCCCGCCTATCCGCTCCCACCATACATCGATCGGCTCGAACTTATCGCCGGTCTTCTTGAGCCATTCCTGAAGCGTGGCTTCCATCTTCGCCTGGAGCTCCTTCGCTTCGGGCTTATCAATCAAGTTGTTCATCTGGTAGGGGTCTTTTTCGAGGTCGAACAGCAGCCAGGGCTTGCCGTCCATTTTCGCGTAGGTATGCCGCTTCGTGCGAACGCCTCGCCAGGTGCTGGCCCCCCTG
>DASRZD010000370.1:0-2096 GCA_035686805.1 Armatimonadota bacterium | reverse complement strand
GTCGTGCCGATGGTCTCGTCGCCGTTGGCCGAGATGCTTCCCACCTGGGCGATCTCATCACCCGAGACAGGCTTGGACGTCCGGCCGATCTCCTCGATCACTTTCTCGACCGCCTTCTCGATGCCCCGCTTCAGAGCCATCGGATTGGCGCCCGCCGCCACGCTCTTGACGCCTTCCCGATAAATCGACTGCGCCAACAACGTCGCGGTCGTCGTGCCGTCACCGGCGATGTCGGAGGTCTTCGACGCCACTTCCCGCACCATCTGCGCGCCGAGATTCTCGAGCGGGTCTTTCAACTCGATTTCCTTGGCTACCGTGACACCGTCCTTGGTGATGGTGGGCCCGCCGAACTTCTTCTCCAGTACGACGTTGCGACCCTTCGGACCGAGGGTTACCTTCACCGCGTTGGCTAACTGGTTGATGCCCCGCAGAATGGCCTGCCGGGACTCTTCGCTATAGACAATCTGTTTCGCTGCCATGTTTCAACTCCTGTCTGGAATCTTGCCCTGGTTCGGGAGACTAGCCTTCAATCACTCCGAGGATCTCGTCCTCTCGCATGATGAGGCACTCGCCACCGTCCATCTTGAAGGGGAGCTCGTTGCCCGAGTACTTGCCAAAGAGAACCTTGTCGCCCACCTTCACGTCGAGGGGGGCAATCTTGCCGTCCTCAAGGCGCTTGCCTTGGCCCGCGGCGATGATCTCACCCTTCTGCGGCTTTTCCTTCGCCGAATCGGGGATGATGATGCCGCCCGCGGTCTTCTCATCGCTTTCTTCAATCCGTTTGACCACTAAGCGGTCGTAAAGCGGACGAATCTTCATTGAAGTTTCCTCCATTAATTTCTGATCCTTGTGTTGTCAGGATCGGGCCGGTGAGAACAGCACAGCCCGACTTCCCAATATTAGCACACTCCGGGGTAGAGTGACAATAATTCCTTGTAATATTATGATAAAAAACAAGATAACTGACGTGTGCAGTGGCGGCTCCCGACTCAACTGAGCCGGCTGACGGGGTTTGTCAGTTCGCCGATCTCCGGTGCGCTGATGGAGCAGATGTCGCCTGGCTGAAGCGCAGCTTCCGGAGGGACGCGGAGGCCGCAGCCGGTCAGCAGGACCGAGCCTCGGGGCACGCTGTTGCCGCGTAGGAGGTACTCGACCAGGGTCTCGATCTTCCGGTTCAGCCCGGAGGTGTTGGCGCTCGCGGAGAAGATGGTTTCCCCTGCGCGGGTGATGGTGCAGGCCAGCTCGAGGCTGTAGGGCTCCGTGAGTTCGTCGGCGGTGACAATGGCCGGGCCGAGGGCGCAGCAGGCGTCGAAAAGCTTGGCTTGGGGCTGGAAGCCGGGATCCTCACGGTCGATATCAATGGCGGAGACATCGTTGGCCAGCGTGTATCCGACGATGGCGCCGTGGCTGCCGAGAACGACGGCGAGTTCGGCTTCGGGGATCGTGCAGGCCGAGTCGGGCCGAATGCCGATGGGCTCGCCGGGGCCGACGCAGTTGCGTGTCGTGCCCTTGAAGAAGATCACCGGGCGAGCCTCTCCCGAGGGCGACTGAGGGACGGCTCCGTAAGTGCGGCCGCAGGCCCAGACCTCCCTGGGCGACAGGGGCAGAACGGGCTCCGCCGAGATGGGGTGGGCGCTGGCGAGCATCCCGGCAAGCTTGGACAGGGATGTCTTCTCAATCTCGGAGCGCTCGATCAGGCTCAGGATGTTGTAGTTAGGAATGGGACGGACAAAGCCTTCCTCCACAATCGCGGCGGTGACTCTGCCTTCCCACTTCGTCTTGGTCAATTTCATGGTGCGTACTAGAATTCCACTTGCGGCACTTCGCGAGCCGCCGGCGCGGTCTGGAAGTAGTCGTCGTTGCGCCCGAAGCCGAACAGTGAGGCAGCCAGGTTGTTCGGGAACAACGCGATGGAGGTATTGTACCGCTGCACGGATTCGTTGTACCGGCGGCGCTCGACGGCGATGCGGTTCTCCGTGCCGGCGAGTTCGTCCTGAAGCCGGAGAAAATTCTCGTTGGACTTGATGTTGGGATAGTTCTCGACGATGAGGAGCAACCGTCCGAGAGCGCCGTCCAGTGCGGAGTTCGCCTGCATT
>DASRZD010000369.1:0-5815 GCA_035686805.1 Armatimonadota bacterium | reverse complement strand
GTCTTGCCGGACTTGCCGACGAAAGGGGTTCCGGCCAGATCCTCATCCGCACCCGGCCCTTCCCCGACGATCATCAGGCGAGCAGGGGCGGGGCCGGTTCCGAAGACGACGCGCTTCCGGGTGTAGCAGAGAGGACATCGGCAGCAGACGATGGCCTCAAGGCGGACCTCTTCGATTGTGTGCCAGTGGTCCATCTTGGACTTTAGACCTTAGACTTTAGACTTCAGGGCCCGGAGCTAAGGTCTGTAGTCTAAAGTCTGAAGTCGCCCCTTACCCCTCTATTCCGGCGGCCTGGCGGACTACGATGGGCGCTTCGGCCAGCCTGACAACCGGGAATCCGTTGATCGCTTCGCTGAGCCAGAGAAGCTCGCAGCATGCATGCATGGCAGCCGGGGCATCGAATATCACGTTTCGCGACCAGGTATCCGATTGAGGGTCATACGCGACCTCGCCGGCGAACACTGGCGCGATATCAGCCTCGGACGGAAGCGGGCAAAGGCTGTACCTGAAATGAAGCTCAGGCTCACGCTGCTGAAGCCATTCGGGCAGGAAGTCCATGCTGGGCATGCTCATCTGCAGGCCCGACATGTTCACCGCCTTGCAGAAGAAGGTCCGCATCCTCAGCTCGGCGAGGTCGCGGTCCACCCGCTCCTTCAGGTAGATGCGGCTGGAGTTCAGCGCGCCGAGAATGATGCCGATGTCATCCGTGTTGAATGTGTATTCGGTCGCGAGCGGAGTCGGGGCATAGACCCCGGTTTTCGACCACTGGCTCTCGATGTAGTCGAAGATCTTGACGGACGTCTCGGCATAAGTCCTCAGGCGGGTGACTCTGAATGCTTCCACGAGGGCTCGCAAGGCGGCAGCAGCATCAATCAGCGTGTCGCCCACCATCTCATTCGCATCCTGGGCCTTCACGAGATTATCCGCGAATCCTCTCAGCATCCACAGACTCCGTGCGCGCAGGTCCTGGGCGTCGGTGACGCAGGAATACCAGACCAGCGCCGGGATTGCGATGCTCTGGGCGAGGACCTTGTTCAGCGAGGCATCAAGCAGCATGTCCTTAGCCGCCCACATGTCCTCGAACAATTGGTTGGAAAACGTGATGAAGCACTCCCTCGAGCTGTCATCCGCGAAGATGGTATTCGGCTGTTTGGCCATCATGGCGAGATCGGAGCACGCCCAAAGCATGCAGGCCTGATCCTCCAGGTTGGTCGCTTCATTCGTCACCCGAACGCTCCCAAGCTCGGAGGAGGTCATGAAAAGCCCCTGATCATTCCTGAGTGTGTTGATGGCGAAGTCGCACTGCTTCCGGGCGAGCGTGTAGAGGAACATCGCCAGTGCTTTCCACTGATTCTGCATGTCACAGGGCAAGCCCTCTGTCGTTTGGGATAAGCCGAACCATTTCGCGCACTGGCTCTCGGCCAGGATGGTCCATCCATGGGCCTGAGGGACGAGCGCCTGATCGAAGCTGTCGGGATTCCAGCGCCAGGTATCCAGATCCATCTGGTCAAAAGGTTTGAGGAGATGGGGGGTACCGCTCTTGAAGATTCCTTTGAGCGGCAGAGGGTTTTTCAGCATGATATCATCCCAACTCATTTCCGCCCAGCCAGCGGCCTCGTTTCGTTCGGCATCATCGAGGGGAATGCCCATCCCCGAGCCGAGAGACAGCGCAAGAACGTTCATGACGGAGTACCAGGCAGCCTCTTCCCGGGCGGCATTGATTTCAATGTCGCAGCCGATCTCCGCTTGAGCGTCTAGGTCTGTGACTTCGATTTCATTCTCTGACATAATCAGCTCCCTCCTAAGTGCTTGGTGCTTGGCACGCTTACCACCTATACCTGATGCCTGTCAGGACATGATGGCCTGCGATAACTATGAATTGGTACGGGTCATGCATAGACCCCCAGAACGCCTACGGCGGCGGTACCAGTTCCACATTCTCGACCTGAAAGACCACCGCGCCATGGATCGGAAATCCAGGCACTTCATTTCTCATGGAGGCCACGAACTCATAGTCCTCGGCATCAGTGACTGCGTGCGCCTTTCCCTGGAGGAGATAGGCTTCGTAGCCCCCGTCACGATCAGCGACCAGGGCCGACGCAGGCCTGTCCTCTTCCAGCACTTTATCTATGCCGGTGGCGTTCGTCACAGGTATTCCAATCTTGTTTTCCTCCATGATTCGGGCGTAATAGACCGGGATTATGCTGGGTTCCTGAGCCTCGACAACCAGCGGGAAATAGTGGTCCGTGAGATTGAGTTCGATGATCTCCTTGACGCGCTCGGTCATCCTCATTTCCAGCCGACCTCCAATCAAAATCTACCAATTTGCTACCCGATTTGGCCGGTGCGGAAACCGGGTGGGACTGACGGCTCATCGTAGAAAACCGGCGAATCCATCAACCGACCGCCCGGTCATCAAGTGCGTTCTTGCGGTTTCAATTCGGGACAAATGGTGTATAAGAACTCCGAAATCAAAAGATGCTTCAGGCTCACAGGATGGTTAGAGACGGTGTATACCGATTCAACGCATGAGGAGAGAGGAGGATACGATTGAGATACCTGCCATTAGCCGTAATGATGATCGTGCTGGCATGCGTGCCGGCGTTCGGCGCATCGAGCTTCCTGGGAGGCTTCAGTGGAAACATCCTCACTCCAGACGGAGTGATTGTTCCGCAGGGGGAGTGGGAAGCTTCCTACCATTTGTTCGGCGATCTAATCGGAGATCAGGATGTTTCCGCCTTCGGGGTTACCTATGGAGTGGTGGATAATCTGGAGATAGGTGTTTCGTTCCTGAACAACAATCAGAACGAGACGGCCATCAATGGAAAATACCGCCTGATCACGGAGACGGCCGGCAAGCCCACTGTGATAGTAGGTGCATTCGACGTGGCCGGCTCGGTTGGTTTTCTGGATACCGACCCCGGATTGTTCATACTGGTCTCGAAGAATGTCACCCCCGTTGCTTCGGAGTTCGCCGGTCGCCCGTCCAAACCGCTGAGGCTGACCGCAGGCTTTGGGTCGGGAGTTTTCGACGGATTCTTTGCGGGTCTGGACTGGACATTGCAGTCGAGACTCAGTCTGATGGCCGAGTTTTTCAACGGAAATATCGGCAACAACGGGAGTTCGTTCAATGCGGGGGTCAGGTTCGCGGCGACTGATGCTTTGAGGCTGGATGCGGCGACGATAGACTTCAACGATATCGCATTTGGCGCGAGCTACCGCCTTGCGCTGAAATAGGATTATCGGAACACAGCGTTAACGGAGTGCAGGTGCTCAATGAGGGCGCCTGCATCCTTTTACCAAGATGAGACTGTCTATATTGGGACCGCCCGGTTCAGGCAAGACCACCCAGTCGGAGTTGATAGGCAAGAGACTGGGCATACTCCACATCTATCCCGGCAGGCTGCTTCGGCAGGAAGCCGATACCGGCTCTCCCCTCGCCTCCAGAATTCGGCCTCATCTCGATGCAGGGACTATGGTATCAGCAGACATCGTGCTCCAACTGGTAGAGCGGGAGATGGCTCGCTCGCCGGAGGGATATGCGCTGGACGGCTTTCCTCGGGATATGGAACAGGCGATCAAGCTGGAGGAAGTCCTTCACAAGCGCAGCGAAGAGTTGGATGCGGTGGTGAACCTGGAGTTGGATGAGGACGAGATACACCGGCGGCTTCTGGCTCGCGGGCGACCCGATGATAAGCCGGAGATCATATCCAGGCGGATAGAGCTCTTTCACTGCGAGACAGACCCTGTTCTGCAGTTCTACGACCGAAGGGGAGTCCTGGTTTCGGTCTCCGGGCGAGGCCCCGCAGAGCAGGTGACTGAGAGGGTCCTCAGCGCAATCGTCTCTCAGGTGCAACTTTTGTGAACACGGGGTAAATTCCGCTTGGGCCTGCCCGGTATGCCAGAGGACAGGCCGTAATCACAGGGGGTGTAGACATGACTCGCAAATCCGTATTCGTGTTCATTTTGACCGGCATGCTTACCATTCCGACCGTCTGTCTGGGAGATAAGGCGGTCCAGCTCCATGTAGGCAAGAAGCCGGTGACAATCAACAACTCAGTACCCGTCATATTGGCTGACGACGTGGGAGTGCCCGTGAGGCAGTTCGCCGAAACCCTTGGGGCGAAGGTCGAATGGGACGATGCTACCTCCACAATCACCATCAGAATGGCTTCGGACACAGGAATCATTCAGGTGGGCAGCCGTTCCGGTCAGATAAAGGGCACGAAAGTGTGGTTCCCGTATGCCCCTTATGTATACAACGGCCAGGTTTATGCACCGTTGATGTTCTTTAACCAAATGTACGACCAGGCCTGGTATTGGGATCCGTATACCAGACAGTTCATATGGGTGCCCATATTCCCCAGGTGGCATGGGGGATTGCGCAATCCGCCCTATGAGCTGTATAAACCCCCCAGCCAGCCGGTGGAGACCGCTGTGCCTGCCTCCAAGTCGGCGGTCGGCATGGCTGTTCGCGCTCTTCCATCAACGGCCAGTCCGAGGATGGTGGCAGTGGTAGGAGGCAAGACCGTGACATATGCCATCGCGCCTGGTGCGGTGATACTGCGAGGGGCGGTGGGCTACCGGGCTGCCGAGGCTTCGCTCGGGGGCATACGCCCGGGTGATAAGTTGATTCTCCAGTTCAATGACGAGGGTCAGGTAACCATGCTGAGGGCGCAGTACGAGTATGTCACCGGACATGTGAAATCCATCGCAAACTACACCATACTGCTGGAGTCCGGTGAAAGCCTTAAGGTGGGCCCCAAGACCCGGATACTGCTGCAGGGTAATCAGGCATGCTGCATTCAGGACGTGAACATCGGAGATCTCATAGTCGCGAGCGCAAGCCCGGTGACGGGGATGGCGGATGTGTTGAACGTGCAGACTCCGGCGGCGCCGGCCGTAGGCACGGAGGGAACAACTCCTCCTGAAACGGCCGCTGAGCAGGAGAGTGACCAGATAAGCCTGAACACACTTGGGCCCCTGAGAGCCGGTGACGTGCTTATCGTCCGCTTTAAGGCCGAGCCGGGGGGTCAGGCGTGGTTCACAGTGCCCGGGGCATCCGCGAACATTGACATGACCGAGGAAGAGCCAGGCGCGTATGTGGGCCGGTACACGGTGAAACAGGGCGACATGATAGTGGCGCAGCCCGTGAAGGTTACGTTCCAGGACCAAAGCGGCGAATCATATACCAAAGTATCCAGCCGATTGATATCGGCTCAGACGGTTGCCGGTTATCTTCCCCGCATCACGAGCCCTCGGCAGGGTGAAAAGATTGACAGCCCGGTGGTGGTGCAAGGGGTGGCTCAGCCGGGATCGTTGGTCAGAGTTGTCATAGATTTCCGGAGGGTGATCGGAACATTCTATCCGTATGCCGGGACAACCGCCATACAGGATGTTCGGGCCGATGACAGCGGTCATTGGCAGACTCCTCCTTTGGCGGCAGTCATGCCGTTCTCGGACAGCGAGCCGCCGATGCCCTTCGATCTCGGAGTGATCGGCAAGTCGCTGAGTTACCCTGAGGAATCGCCGACCGTCTACACCATAACCGCGATCAGCATAGGGGTCAATGGTCAGGAGAAATCCGCCTATAGCATAGATGTAACTAAGCAGCCGGGTGCTGCTCCGGAAGGATAGGCTCTGCCTGTGAGTGCCGGCCTTTCAGAAGCTTCCGGTTAAGGATCTCAAAGACGTAGGTCGTCTCGAAATACAGCACTGCTACCGCCAATGCCCCCATGGCGTAGAGGATAGCAGTCGGAGACTTGGGCTCGAAGCTAAAATCATCGAAAGTGCATAGGAGCGTAGTATACAGGAC